>CAZYCY010000500.1:0-1500 GCA_964646145.1 uncultured Thiotrichaceae bacterium | reverse complement strand
TTATTGCAACATAGTTATTGTAACTGGAGTGACGATGAAAATAACACCAAAGAAAACAAAGCGACGTCAGTTTTTGTCTCTATTGGGCCTGGGTGGTGCAAGTTTAGGCGGCATGAGCCTTATTATGAATAAAGCCCATGCTCATCATACCGATACGCACTTTGAGGATCAGTCTGTGCACAAACTGGTTTATCAATTAAACAAGGCTGATCATGATTATATCGCAAGCATCCTTTTTTCCTGTGGTGAAATGTTACGTAAGTACGGCGATGATATTGAATTGGTGGTAAGCGCGTTTGGACCAGGTCTTAATTTACTTGCAAAGCGACCCAAACGGGCGATCGCTCGTATTCATCAACAAAGGGTCCAATCTCTCATGCAATATGGCGTTCGTTTCCAGGCCTGTGGTAATACCATGAAAAGTATGCAATGGCTTGATGAAGACATTATGGATAACGCACAAATTGTACCCATCGGCATAGATGGTATTATGCAGTTACAGGAACAAGGGTTTAGTTATATTAGTATGTAGGGCATCTCTAAAAATTCATGATTGGCATCTTCGCACTTGAGAGACTCAATAACTTCGTTGAAAATCTTACAAATAGCCCACTCAAGCTAAGATTTTCAATGTTCTTGAGCCTCTCAAGTACAAATATACTCAAACAGAATTATTAGATGCCCTGTAATTGATGTCGGTCTCCATTTGATCTCGAACGAAAATTCTAATTTTTAGAGGTAGCCACCAGTGAGTGAAAAATAGCTGCTACACTCAAGTGGTTCTGTTTTCGTTCAGCTTATTGTTCTTAACCGGGTTTTGAATGCACGGCACAGATTAGGTCGATAGCCGTTTCCGCCTGCAACCAGTCTGTGGTAGGGTTTACGGTTTTATAAGTTTTGTTTAGTGAGATGTAATAGGCAGCCTCGCAAATCATTTTATATCTCTGTTCTTGTGTGACGTTAATTTTATTGTTACGAGACTGTGCTTTTTGGGTTGGTACTTTCTTTGCTGACGTTTTTTTGTCGGTCTTCTTTTTAATAACCTTCTTTGTTTCTGTATTAGCGGCTGCTTTTTGTGTAACTTTTTTAGTTTGCTTTTTTGTTGTTGCCATGGTCTTTTCTCGCGATGATGTTTAAGAATAAAGTGCCCTACTGGATTGTAAACTAATGGTAACAGGATAAGTGATTGCTAGCAGGATGATTTTCTCTATTTATGATGTTTTTGCAAGTTCCAGAATTACGGGTGAAGCCAACACCGGTGGCACAATTTTTGCGTGTATTGCCAGCATCGTCAAAGCCATTGCCGGTATCCTCCTCATGTGCTTTAACCTGCTGGTGTCCCTGAGTCATCAATTCGTCAAAGAGTGATGTTGAAACAGATCAAAAGCTCTGTGTCTGCTACATGGCAGACTGATATCAGGTTTGTTATTGAACGTATCTTGCATTAAGTTTGTTAAGCTGCTGTGATTAGTGAATAGCGATGACAATAAAACTTACCAA
>CAZYCY010000499.1:0-1513 GCA_964646145.1 uncultured Thiotrichaceae bacterium | reverse complement strand
CTGTGTTGACCAACAACAGCCGGTCAGACTGGCGGCACTCAACGCTTTGCTTGAACTTGACTCTGCTTCAAAAAAAACAAGTTCAAAAAACACGACTCTTAAAAACACAAAATCTGAAACCGATGATGCAAACCTTAATGAGCAGTGCCACATGGATGTGGCGGTTACGAACCAAAGGATGGAGCAAAAGCTGCCAACAGCCATCGATTCAATCCTGTTGATATACAAAGGCGGAATACTGCCCGCAGTAGAAACTGAGTCAGATGGCAACAAATCAAAGCTTGCCGAGCATGAAGATTCAGTGACAACTGAAACAGCAAATGAAACAATAAATGTTGAAACTGGCAACGTGCAAGACGCATCGCCTGCGGCAGAAAGTGATATTGCCACTGAGGTCTCAGTAAACAAAGAAGTTATATCAACAATTGATGGCATTACAAAAACCAATGTGAAAATGACACTGACAAGACAAACGCATGAAAAAACCACAGCGGATGAAGACCTTGACATAGCAGACGATGAAGCACTCAAGCCTTATCTTGACCTTGTTAAAGAAAATAACCAAGTCGGTTCATGGTTAAAGACACGTGACGTCCACGCAAGCATTCTGGATGATGCACGTCGTCTGGCAACACGCATTCTTGGCAAATCAGACCAGCCACAAATTGTTGAGCTATTAATCGAAGCCCTGAATGATAATGACGAACTTATTCGCAAAGATGCAGCTGACTCACTGGCTGAAATCTACAACAGAAACCCTCAAATGAACAATTTGAATGACGCTATTGATGCTCTGGCACAAATGCTGGACAGCAGCAATCGTGAAGAACGTATCGTCGGCTTGCGCTCAATCGCCACAATGGCTCCCGCAATGAACCATTACATAGAAGATAAAAAGATTATCCCTAAAATAGTGGCGCTGCTGGATGATGAAGATTCAGCCGTTTGTATCCAGGCAATCGCTTCGCTAGCTAACATTGTAAAGCAACCCTCTCAACACACGGCTACTGAGGACAACTCTAACGGCAATCCTGTAGTGGTAGAAACTGTCGAATGTTTTGCACAGCTTCTGAATAACAGTGATCCGGGAATTCGCACCGTCGCCGCCACCAGCTTGATACCATTAATAAATATTCTACACAACAGTGAAAACCAATCCCTGGCAGCAACGCTGGTAATAAAAATCGCGAACGCCGGTTTTGACAATAATGGCGACCAGGCAAGAGTTCTGGGCAAGGCACTGAAAAATACCATGGTGGATATTGCCTCTTCTGTACTACTGTCCAAGCTTGCTGAACTCGATACCAGTAGAGAACGGCGTTTTGCTATTGAAATGCTAGAAGAAATATTCAAAACCGATGGTAACTACTCTACTTAGGACTCAGGATTAAATAAGATGCGGAACTTAACGCCGAATTTTTGTTTCAGATTGGGTGATCTCAAAAGGCGCATAGTTGCGCGTAACTTCTCAATAAGTCGGGGCAGTATCGCATTTTGAGACTAAGTTAAGCTA
>CAZYCY010000498.1:0-1520 GCA_964646145.1 uncultured Thiotrichaceae bacterium | reverse complement strand
ACGTTTAAGCAGTGGAAAATTTAAAGCTTGAGAAAATTAAACTAAGGGTATCTCTAAAAATACGACTAAATTTCGATTTTTAGAGATACCCCTCATATAAATAATGTGCATGATTTATATGATCTTCTGTTGCACCTGGATGCTCGCCAAACACCCAGCTTTCATCAGGCATTAACGGGTGAACCACAGAAACAGAAATAATGCTTTCCAGTCCTTTTAGCACGCGAATAATCAAGGTGCGATGTGCCCACGGACAAGCGTAAGATACGTATAGATGATAACGGTCTGGCTCAGTGGCAAAACCATCTTCTCCCGTTGCGCCTGCACGGCCATCTATTGTTACCCAGTTTCTGAAACTCGATACAGCCCGAATAAATTCACCTTTTTCGATTTCCCATTTCCCCGTCATCTTTCCAGTCATTTTTTTAAGCCTCTACCCTTTTTTTTACGACTAACCCGCGCACGATCACGTACGAGGTTATTTGATTGATAGTCACACATTTCCTGATCAATTTCTTCTCTTGAATTCATTACAAACGGGTCATACTGAACGATGGATTCATTAACTGGTTTACCGTTAATCAACAGAAATCTTACACCTTGTTCACCTGCAATAAAGTCAGAGACATCTTCATTTTTATTAGCAAATCAATGGTCAAATAAATCGAGTCTTACTCCATTCGTTACTGAATTTTTTCATATTGACTCTTCAGCCTTTAATTGAAAAGTGAGTATCATCACAGCGTGCTTTATTTTTCGTGCGTTTGCAGCCACAAAATGCAACCAACCCTGTTTTTTCTGCGATGAATTCAACAGGTGTGTATTCTGTGCCTTTATGTGAGCCATCACAAAAAGGTTACGTACTACTTTTACCGTACGCGCACCACCAGTATGTTTCTCCTTCTTCAACATTAACGGCATATGACCCGGATGGCACTTACTTAAGCGTAAAGCCTTGATTAATATGTAGAAAAAAACCGGTCTGGCGGTTAAGCTTCAAATCGCCAAACAATCCACTTCCCCGGAGACCGATCATGACTCATATTAATCGTCGACGCCTTAATATTCAACAAAACTCTTTCTGTAAACATGCCTCAAATACTGATTGTTATAGTATCTTCAATCTATTCCTGACTTCCGCACTTTTTCCCCATAAACCCCAGCAGAATAAGGATTGTAAAAAAACTGGGGCACTACTTTTTCAATATTTTTCCAAAATATAAGGGGTGGTGGATTTTTTAAGCCCCATTATTTGATAAATCTTTTTAGCATCGACTTTAATCGGTGAAGGAATAGCATAACGAATGCCTTTTTTACCGCTCCTGGGCATCCATGCCCCTGCGGAATTAGTGCGTCCTTGCACGTCATCACAGTTTAAAATACTGGTCTGCACCGATACCAACAAGGTTCTAATTACTGCTGGTGATATTTTTTGTGTTGTGTTTTTACTCTGTATTCTAAATGTCGGGTGAGTAGATAAGCAGCAAAGGAGATGGCAAGGTGGGCTTTAACACGCGCAG
>CAZYCY010000497.1:0-1532 GCA_964646145.1 uncultured Thiotrichaceae bacterium | reverse complement strand
CCGAACAGGCAGAGAAATTTCTTGCCCAGTCGCAGCGTGAAGTGAATCAGCGTTACCGGCATTACCAACAACTTGCCAGTTTGCAATGGGACGAGCAGGGTGACGCTGAACCGCCTCATCGAAAACTAAAAGCAGAAACAAGGCATAGCACAAAGGAGCAAGCATCATGATCGATCTGAGCACAGAGTATCTAGGACTCAAACTGGCTAACCCGCTGGTGCCTTCATCATCACCCTTAACCGGTGAGCTGGACACGGCAAAACAACTCGAAGATGCGGGAGCCTCGGCACTGGTACTGCCGTCATTGTTTGAAGAAGCCATTGAATACGAACAAAAACAGCTTGAGCGTTTTGTTAATTCACAGGCGTTGGGGCATTATGAAGCACAGTCCTACCAACCAGTGCCAGAAGATTACAATAGCGAACTGGATAGTTATTTGGAGCGCATACAGCAATATAAAACAGCCCTGGCCATTCCGGTGATTGCCAGCCTTAACGGCATTTCTACCAATGGCTGGATAGACTTTGGCAAAGAGTTGCAACAGGCAGGAGCCGATGCACTGGAACTCAATGTGTATTACATTGCTGCTGACCATAAAATAGATGGTGAACAGGTTGAAAACCGCTACCTGCAATTATTAACCGACTTACGTCAGCACGTTAGCATTCCCATCACCATGAAGCTTTCATCACAGTTTTCCTCCGTTGCCAACATGGTGCTTAAACTGCAACAGGCAGGTGCGCATGGCGTATCATTGTTTAACCGATTTTATCAACCGGACATCGACCTGGAAACGTTGGAGATAAAACCGCATCTTGAACTTTCCAGTTCAATGGAATCCTTGTTAAGAATTCGCTGGATCGCCATGATTCGAGGTCGTGTGGATTTATCCATTGCCGCCACCGGTGGTTTTCATCAAACAGAAGACATTGTTAAAGCATTGCTTGCGGGTGCAGATATAACTCACCTTTGTAGCGTACTGCTGCAACAGGGACCGCAATACATATCGGTGCTTAAGCAGGGTTTGCATGGCTGGTTACAGGAACATGAATATGAATCGGTGACACAGATGAAAGGCAGTGTTAGCCAATCCTGTGCGATTAATCCTGCTGCATTAGAGCACAGTAACTATATGCACGTCATTAAAAGTTATGCGCAGTGATGGGAACGTGCCGGTATTTTTATGGAAAACAATTAATCTGATGTATTACCCAAATCACTGCATAGAAACATGAATAAAAAAAACAACTCACATGGATAATCAGGATGGACAGGATTTTTCATCTTGCATACCCTGTGCATCCATGTAAATAAAAGGCTCTTCTCCGCCATTATGACACTTTCACCTCAAAATCCCTGTAAAACATAGAGCAATCATCAGGCACAGCGGTTTGTCTTATCTTTAGTTTAAAATAGTCCGTATCTAAAATGCCACGGGCTCTTTTTCGAATCATACCAATCGCAACATTGCCCGCTTCAATGCGTGTACTGGTCAGGTGATGCTTAGCATACACAAATAACATAATTAATTA
>CAZYCY010000496.1:0-1534 GCA_964646145.1 uncultured Thiotrichaceae bacterium | reverse complement strand
TAACACATGGATGTGTTGGTTACGAACCAAAGGACGGAGTTAATAGAGGTGCCCTTTATATTAATCAACCTGCTAACAACGGATGCTTCATGGGTTCGCAACACACACAAAGCAAAGACAAGCTTACGCAACAAATTCGATTAGAAGAAATTCGCCTACTGTATGGCGGCACGCCATTCTCCTACACAGCTTCATTTATCATCGCACTCATCATATATGGCATTTTATATAACAATGTTGTTTCTATGCAAAATTTAACTACCTGACTATTTATTATTCTAAGTGTTCTGCTGATAAGAAGCGTAGAAAGTTATCGTTTCGCCAAACACCACAAAAATAAACATGAACAACAAAAAAGCGGCTGGCGAATACGCTTTTTCACCGGTACCGGTATAGCCGGTTTGTGTTGGGGCTTGTTGCCCTGGTTAGGCTATTCAGATAATGTTGAATATTTCTCTTTGCCAGATTGGTATCATTGCAGGCTCATTATCAACCTTATCCTACCGTTGGGAAACCATGGCACTGTTCCTGTTGCCCTCCAGTCTATTACTAATTCTTAAACTTGTTACAGAGGCGGATAATTTCTCAAACATTACCTCTTTAGTGCTGGCTGTATTTATCATTTTTTCACTTTCTGCTGGTCGCCGAATTTTTAAAAACACGCAACAAAATATTCGCTTACGCATAGAAGCTGATGAGCGTGAGCGTACCCTTGAATTAATGCATCAAAAACAGGCACTTCACCTGCAAAAAACACCTCTTGCTATTATCGAGTTCGATCTTGATCTCAATATTTCTGAGTGGTACAAAGCGGCTGAAAAAAATTTTGGTTACACCAAAAATGAGGTGCTAAATGAAAACATCCTGCGCCTGATCGTACCACGTGACAGTTCGGTTAATACTGAAAACCTGTGGCAACGACTACTGAATTATGAAGCTGTTATTGGCGGAGTTATCGAAAACAAAACCCGTTCGGGAGCGGCAATATTTTGTGAATGGTATGTCACCCCGTTAACCAACAAAAAAAATAACATCGTTGGTATCGCCGCCATGGCTCTGGACATCACCGAAAAGAAACGCAATGAACAGGCAACAATAAAGTCCAGAGAAGAAGCCGGAAAAGCCAGCCAGACAAAATTAGACTTTCTTTCAAGCATGTCACATGAGTTAAGAACGCCATTAAATGCCATTCTTGGTTTTACCCAACTACTAAAGTATGAAAAAAAATTATCTGAAAAACAACAATCACATATTAATGCGATCAGCAATGCAGGCAGCTTACTGCTTACACTGGTCAATCAAATCCTGGATCTTGCCAGTGTCGAAAAAGGTCACCTACAATTTTCAATAGAACAGATTAACCTGCATGACATTTTTGAAGAATGTCATGCAATGGTTTTACCTCTGGCAGAGCAGAACAACCTTTCTCTGAACTTTATTACAACAAAAGAATACTATGTCATCGCTGATTACACGCGTATAAAAAACTCGGTCGCAAGCGAGCCGAGTTTTAAAACAAACCAAGCTGCCTCGG
>CAZYCY010000495.1:0-1550 GCA_964646145.1 uncultured Thiotrichaceae bacterium | reverse complement strand
TGTTGCAGATGCCTGAAAAATCAATAACCTACATCCTTACCTGGATAATACGCTAAGTAGTTACAAAATTTATTAAATTTTCGGTTTCTGTATACCCATGGCATTTAATGCATCATCAGAATATTCAAAGGAGTCGGAATATATCTGACTTTCGGGTAAACCTTTTTCATAAAACAAATCCATTCCTGCTTTAACCATCGGTGGCGGTCCGCTTAAATATACGTCATAAGTAGATAAATCAGGGTAATGTTTCACCACACTTTCATGAACAAAACCGGTTTCACCCTGCCAGTCATCAGTCGCTTCTGGTTCAGATAAGACCGCAGTATATTTTAAATTAGGCTGTTGTTCCAGCCATTGCTGAACCATTTCATCCATATATAAATCCTGTTTAGTACGTACCCCGCAGAATAGATGAATAGCTCGATTCAGATTTATATGAAAGGCATGTTCCAGCATACCTTTTAAAGGTGCAAAGCCGGTGCCACCACCCATTAATATAATTGGACGGTCATTATCTTCTCGTAAAAAATAACTGCCTAAAGGTCCTTCAAAACGCATTAACGTTTTTTCTTTTAAACCATTAAAAACAAAATCACCAAAATGTCCATCTGGCACATGACGAATATGTAATTCAATAAAGTTATCATCGTGTGGGGCATTGGCGATAGAAAAAGCTCTGCGTTTGCCGTCTTTTAATAAAAACTCAATATACTGTCCTGCCAAAAACTGCAGGCGTTCAGTTTCAGGTAGTTTTAACTGTAACTTCATTACATCATGAGTTAAGCTTTCCATTTTATCTACTCGGCATGGCAGTGTTTTAATCTCTATATCTGAATTTTTAGTAATTTCTCGCACTTTTATTTTTAAATCACTGCTTGCACAAGCCTGACAAAAAAGTGTTTTACCTGCTTCAAATTCTTGTTTTGCCAACGCACGTAGTGCCCCTGTATCGCACTCAGTACTACCACTAATAACTTCACCGGAACATTTTCCACAAGCACCATTACGGCAACCATAAGGTAAACCAATACCTTGCCTCAAGGCAGCTTCCAGTATAGTTTCATTTTTTTCAGCGGAAAATTCATGCCCACTGGCTGGTACGCAGATTTTAAAACTCATGTAAAATGGCTCAGGTTACGTTTAGGTGATTTACTACTGACTCGGATGAAAAAGGATAGCACTTATTAAAAGCCTGCCTACAGCAAGGATGCTGTAGGCAGGCTTACATGGGCGTATTTATAGGATGTCTTTAATATTAGTCGTTGCATAAGTATTCGCAGCGTGTGCTTTTTAAACTGTCGGTAGCATGGATGCTCTACCGTCAAGCCCCGCTTTGGTAAACATGGGGGATATATTTACAGCGTGTTTCAAAAGTACACACTGCGAATACTTATCAACGCTTTATATATGCTATTTTTTCATCCGACTCATTAATAATACGGCACCTTCTCTTATTTTTAGTTTAAAACAATACAACAGTTTATATGGTTTTCCTGTAACTTCTCAATAACCCGTGGCAATCGCAAAATAATTAAAAAAACACTTGA
>CAZYCY010000494.1:0-1561 GCA_964646145.1 uncultured Thiotrichaceae bacterium | reverse complement strand
CATTGCATAAGTATTAATATTATTTTGATGAGCTAAATTAAAAATAAAAACACATGAAGCAAACACTCCAGTTAAAACTTGGTCAACACCTGACCATGACACCACAACTACAGCAGGCAATACGCTTGTTGCAGCTATCTACGTTAGAACTGCAAAGTGAAGTACAGCAAATATTAGAAGAAAACCCTATGCTGGAACAGGATGAGGAAAACCTTGATGCCGACACTGATAAAGACAACCTGGCAACAGAAAAACAAGATGCGGCCAGTGACAGCCATAATGACCAGGGTAATGACAACACTGAAGCAGAAAACGAAGATCCGCATCTTGATATGGAAAACAATCAGCAAATGCCGGACGAGCTGGCAGTTGATGCTAATTGGGAAGACACCTACGATATCACCACAGCCACCACTCCAAGCAGCCAGTCAAATAATGATGCCAACCATGATTTCCTGGAAAACCAGAACATTGAAGGTGATACACTCAGCGAGCACCTGATCTGGCAATTAAAAAATTCACAATTTAGTGATAATGACTTTATTATTGCCATCGCTATTATTGATGCCATCAACGACGACGGCTACCTAACTGAAACGACTGAACAGATTTTTGATGGTTTAAAAAATGATCTTGACATCGAAATAGACGAAGTTGAAGCCGTACTGCATCGTGTACAACGCTTTGACCCACTTGGTATTGCTGCACGAGACCTCAGGGAATGCTTATTGCTGCAACTGGAACCGCTGGACCCACAAACCCCCGGACTAAACAATGTTAAAATCATTATTCAACATTACCTTAATCTACTGGGCGCTCATGATTACGCACGTTTGCAGAAAAAAGTCCGTTGTAATGAATTACAGCTTCATCAATTAATTTTATTTATACAGTCACTCAATCCAAAACCCGGTGATGCTATTTCCAAAAACAACGCGCAGTATGTGGTTCCGGATATTTTTGTACGAAAAGTGAAGGGACAATGGCAAGTTAGCCTTAACCCGGAAGCTTCACCAAAAATTAAAATTAATGCGGTCTACGAAAACCACCTGAAAAATGCCGGACGAGGCAACAATACCAGCCATCTGCGCAACAGTCTGCAAGAAGCACGCTGGTTCCTGAAAAGCCTGCAAAGCCGCAGTGACACCTTGCAGCGCGTTGGCAAGGCCATTGTCAAACGTCAGCGTTTATTTTTTGATTACGGCGATGAAGGCATGAAACCTATGGTACTGCGTGATATTGCCGAAGAACTGGAAATGCACGAATCCACCATATCACGAGTAACCACTAACAAATACATGCACACACCAAAAGGTGTGTTTGAATTCAAGTTTTTCTTCTCCAGTCATGTGGTGACCACCGATGGTGGCGCATGTTCTGCTACTGCCATTCGCTCTATGGTGAGAAAGCTGATTGAGAGTGAAAATTCCAAAAAACCGATGAGCGACAATAAAATTTCTTTATTATTAGCTAAAGAAGGTATTAATGTTGCACGTCGAACTGTGGCAAAATATAGAGAATCTATGTTGATACCACCTTCAAACGAGCGCAAGCGCTTATT
>CAZYCY010000493.1:0-1563 GCA_964646145.1 uncultured Thiotrichaceae bacterium | reverse complement strand
ACTCATGTAAATATATTGGCATATTCGCCTAATGCCGATGCTGCCATTTCGTTAAAACGTTTTCCTGCGCTACTTACATTGTAGCGAGACCAGCTGTCTATCACTTCCCATCTAAGGACATAGACTACCACCGCTTCAAAATCAAAATAATGATCTTCAGTTACTCGCTCATAATAACCCCATACCAACCCGAGCAATAAACGTTCAAGTCCCAGGTAATCACTCTCCTGCAATAAACGGTTGGCATCAAGAAGCCATGGATATTGTCGATCCAAACCAAATCCTGGCTCATTCCAGTGTTTTTCAATCTGCTGCATCCATCGACCATAACCCCATTTGCTACTTGCAAATAGTGTGCTTTTACCTAAATGTCTATGTCTCAATGCAGCAACAAAGGTACGCTCTTCAAGACGCCAACGGATGATGTCTTTTATAAAAATATTTTCAAGCTGCTTCTCAGCCTGTACTCCACGTTTTAGCATTTCTTCATCGGTGGTATCAATCGCCATCTGGCTCCAATGTATCAAATGCTCAATAACTGCAAGATCACAGGCATCTTCCGGTTTTAGCATTAACAGTCTTTCATCCAGATTGATCCGCGAAAGAGGTGTTTGCCTGGTAGCAAACAGCTTGGGCATATGGGGTGGCAAACTAGCCATTAAAGTGACGTATTGATCGCTCATATTATTTTATGTATCGCTACCGCTGAATCGGATGAAAAGGATAGCACTTATTAAAAACACGCTATAAATACGTCCATGTAAGCTTGACTACAGCATCCTTGCTGTAGACAGTCTTTAATAAGTGCTATCCTTTTCATCCGACTCGTTAATATATTACTTGACGACACCCTCAAGAAGAGCCCTGAACCGAGGTTGCAAATGCTCAAGCAATACTCCGGAAATGGCTTCATCGGTCATGTCAACTTCAACATTACCATCTTTCATATAAACTTTTAGTCCTGCGTTAATATTGCCTGAAGGTTGATAGTTAATTCCCTCTTTAAACAAACTTGCCATAACAGATAGCACAAAATGAGCCATGGTGCCTTCCTTTAATTCTTCTGGATTTTTACGCAAATCATCAATATTAATTAAATCCTCAGGCAGAGTAATGCCTAACTTATCTTCTTTATCCAGACCAGATTCATCGCGAACGCGACCAACAACTTGTAAAATCAGCTTTTCCATAAAGGGTTCCGGAGCCATGACTTTACCAACCAGTCGTCGAACTTCTTCGCTGAACCGGCGCATAATCACTTCTCTAAGTTTAAGGTGGGCATCTCTTGCCGCAAGTTTGAGTGCGTCATTCCCTGCTGCCTTGAATGCTTTCGCTTCTTTACGTGCAGTGGAAACGATTTCTTCAGCTTCCTGTTGAGCCTGTTGTTTAATGAGCGCAGCTTGTTGCCTGGCTTCTGAAATAATGTTTTCTGATTCAGTTTGTCCGGCTTTCACGCCTTCATTTTTTAACCGCGTAATGAGTGCTTCAACACCCATAGATGCATGATTAGCTGATTTGCTTTCTACTTTTTCCGACATAATCAATCTCTGTGGGTATTAAGGA
>CAZYCY010000492.1:0-1569 GCA_964646145.1 uncultured Thiotrichaceae bacterium | reverse complement strand
GCTATTTAGCATTTTTTATTATTTCAAGTAAGTGCTGCCCCAAACACTGATAACGCCAGCCTTGCAGAACATTTAAAGTGGGTTGTTGAGATTTGTGCTGCTGATCCTGCTTTACTATTAGTGTTACCAGTTCTTTTTTTGAGCATAAAACTGCACTAGAGATAGCCAGGTTTTCAGCCTGTTTATTAACACATTGCTGCAAACTTTTTAACAATATTTTCTGCTGATTGCTTAAAATTGTAAATCGGTTGTCTGGCCATTGCTCTTCCGGACAGCTCAAAGCCGTTTGTATTGCTTCAAATAACTGTTGTTTATCTCTATCGTTAAAGCCGCTACTGTGGTTGATGTATTGATTGAGAATACCAGGGTTTTCGGGCGGTTCAATTGCAAGGCGTATGATAATGTCATCAGATAAAATCTTCCTGCGCGTTTTATCCTTTTTTTGCGCCATCTGTTCTCGCCATAGCGCAATAAATTGTACGATGGCAAGCTTTCTTCTGCTTAAATTTGTTGCGCCTTTAACTCGCTGCCAGAGTTTATCGGTTGCCAACTGGACGTTGTTTTCAGCATAAAATAATTTTAATGACTCTTCATTAAACCAGGCTTTTCTGTCAGCGTTGATCAATTTCTCATCAAGCAAAGAGTGGATCTGATACAGATAAAAAACATCATCACCGGCGTATTGTATTTGTTTTTTTGTTAGCGGACGTTGCAACCAGTTGCTTCGGGTCTGGGATTTATCTAGTTGTATGCCGAGTTCGCTTGCAACTAATGATGCATAACCAACCTGGTGCTGATCGGTAAGTAAGGCGTTGGCAATTTGGGTATCATAAAGATTGCGCGGGGCTTCTCCCAGATAATAAAATAACACCTCCAGGTCTTGTAAACAGGAATGAATGATTTTAGTAACGGTCTCATCAAGCAGTATTTTTTGCAGCGCACTTTTTGCATCAAAAGCTAAAGGGTCGATACAGGCTACAATGCAGTCAGTAGCAATTTGTACCAGTGCAAGTTTTGGATAATAACTTGTTTCGCGAAAGAACTCAGTATCAAGCGCAATAATTTTATTACTGCTCAAGTGTTGAAGCAGCTCATCCATCGCCTCAGATGATTCAATTAATATGGGAGTCATTACAGGTGTTATTGACGAGTCGGATGAAAAGAATACCACTCATTAAGGACACGATATCAATACCTCCCCATATAGATTAAAAGCGGAGTTTGACTGCATCGCCCTTGCTGCAGGCAGTCTTTAATGAGTGGTATTTTTTTCATCCGGTTCAGTAGTAATTAGAAGTTTTTTTCAGGTTAGCAACACGAAACATTAATCCTAAAAAAATCAGTTGAATCGTAGCGAGGGTGACTAAGGTGCTGAAGATTAACGACTTTACAGGTTATATTGGAGGAAAGCGTATCACCCATACGGTGAGTTCAATATATTCTGGAAAGTCGTTAAGATTCAGCGCATTAGGCATTCGCAGTAGGTTCAACTGATTTTTTTAGGTTAATAGAGGCGCCCTTAAAATAAAACCTTCCAGGCACTTTATACTCTTCAACCTAAAGATTTTT
>CAZYCY010000491.1:0-1573 GCA_964646145.1 uncultured Thiotrichaceae bacterium | reverse complement strand
AAGAAAGAAGAAAAAAGTAAATAATCCACTCGCATAACGAGTGGTTTAGCGCTTACTCCTATAATAAAAAAAGAGTAACTATGCCCTGCTGCCTTCCGAGGAGGCGACAGGGCATATTTATTGCCTTATCATTTTGCTATTAACTGATTCAAAATGATAAAACACCAAACCTTATCCCTGTGGATCTAAAACCTCTACACCACCCATGTAAGGTTTTAACACTTCTGGTATCAATATACTGCCATCTTCGCGCTGATAATTTTCCAGAATAGCAACCAGTGTACGCCCTATTGCCAGGCCCGATCCGTTTACTGTGTTTAATAATTCAGGTTTTCCGGTTGCAGGGTTACGCCAGCGAGCCTGCATTCTTCTTGCCTGGAAATCAGTAAAACAACTGCAGGATGATATTTCCCGGTATGCCTGCTGCCCCGGTAACCACACCTCCAGATCATAGGTTTTTGCTGCGGAAAAACCAACATCAGCACTGCATAAAATAACGGTACGATAGGGCAATTCCAGTTTCTGCAGTATCACTTCGGCATGCAGCGTTAATTCTTCTAATGTTTGCCAGGCTTTATCGGCACTGACTATTTGTACCATTTCAACTTTCTCGAACTGATGCTGACGAATCATGCCTCTGGTATCTGTACCGTAGGAACCAGCTTCAGAGCGAAAACATGGGGTATGGCTGACCAGTTTTAAGGGCAACTGTGAGGCATCAAGTATTTCATCACGCACAATATTGGTGACTGGCACTTCAGCCGTTGGAATCAAATAATACCCGGCTTCTTTATCGACACAAAACAAGTCTTCTTCAAATTTCGGTAGCTGACCGGTGCCGCGAAGGCTATCGCTATTTACAATGTAAGGCACATAAATTTCGCTGTAACCATGTTCAGTGGTATGCACATCAAGCATGAACTGAATCAATGCACGATGTAATTTTGCCATTTGACCATGCATCACCACATAACGTGAGCCGATTAATTTACTTGCTGTCGAAAAATCCAGCCAGCCATTTATTGCCCCGCCTTTTTCACCTAGAGTAACGTGATCTTTTGCCTTAAAATTAAATGTTTTTGGTTCGCCCCAACGTCTTATTTCTACATTATCGTTTTCATCTTTGCCAACAGGAACAGAGTCATGCAATAAATTAGGAATACCCATAATAATGGCATCCATCTGCTGATGCACTTGAGATAACTCAGATTTCGCTACATCAAGCTTATCACCTAAACCGGCTACTTCATCCAGCAGGGGTTGAATATTTTCACCTGCAGACTTCGCTTTACCAATTGATCTGGACTTTGTGTTTCTTTCGTTCTGTAACGTTTCTGTTTCAACCTGGCAGGCTTTACGTTTACTTTCCAGATTTTCCAGCGTTACAACATCAAGTTCAAAGCTTCTTTTTTTAAGCTGCTCGGCAACCTTTTTAATATCAGCGCGTATTAATTTAGGATCTATCATAATTTTTTAATTATTAATTATTAATCGTTGCATAAGTATTTGCAGTGTGTGCTTTTTAAACTGTCGGCAGCATGGATGCTGTCGTCAAGCTCTATAGGGTATCTCT
>CAZYCY010000490.1:0-1579 GCA_964646145.1 uncultured Thiotrichaceae bacterium | reverse complement strand
TTAACTCATCTGACACTAGCACAGGCATCACTTTGTTTTCAGAATTATTACTCGATGAACCACTATTAAATGCACTTGAGTTTCTCGGTTTTGAGAAAATGACAGAGGTACAGGCTGCCGCCATCCCTCAGGCACTTGCAGGAAAAGACCTGATTGTTAATGCAAAAACAGGTAGCGGTAAAACGCTTGCCTTTGTTCTGCCCATGCTACAGCAGATACTGGACAACCCGCAAAGTGTGACACAGGCATTAATCCTGGCGCCTACACGCGAATTATGCCGCCAGATCAATAAGCAATGCAGCTTACTGGCACAATACACAGAAATCAAAAGCGCCATTATTATTGGCGGAGTCGATCCCAAATACCAGCTAAAAGCATTACAAACATACCCGGATATTATCGTGGCAACACCCGGGCGTTTATTAGAGCACGTTAAACGTGGCGTTATCGACCTTGATGCAGTCAACATACTGGTGCTCGATGAAGCAGACCGAATGCTGAACCTGGGCTTTATTGATGAAGTAATAAGCATTGCAGCTAAGTGTAATGCAGAATGCCAAACCGTACTTTACTCTGCCAGTTTTAATGAAAATAAATTTAAAGAACTAACTGATATTGTTTTAGTTGATGCGATAAAAATTCTGCTCGACAGCGCCAGAGAAAACAACCCAAACATCACGCAACATAAAATGCTTGCCGATAATGATGAACATAAACTGAAAATTTGTCAGCATCTACTAAATAAAGAAGAACAACATATTAATTATAAAAAAGCCATTGTATTTGCCAACAAAAAAGAAGCCGTGAACCGAATTAGTGGCTGGTTACAGTCAGAAAACATAAATTCTGCATTATTGCATAGTGATGTTGAACAAGACAAACGCAATAACATACTAAGGAAGTTCAGAAATAATGACATTGATATTATTGTAGCAACCGACGTGGCTTCACGTGGACTTGACATTAATGATCTCGATTTAATTATTAATTTTGACGTGCCTCGAAACGGTGAAGACTATATGCACCGCATTGGTCGTACAGGCAGAATGTTTGATGCTGGTTCATCCATTACTCTTGTTACCTCCCAGGAATGGAACAGGATGATTAGCATTGAAAATTTTTTACAGCTTGAGTGTATTGAACTTAAAATAAAGGCCCTAGGTGGAAAATTTAAAGGACCAGAAAATAAAAAATCATCTGGCAAAGCCTATGGTGTAAAAAGAAAGAAAACAAAATCTATAGTAAAAGAAAAAAACAAAACAAAAAAACGGTTACGAGATAAAAAGAACATTGGTAAACGAAGAAAACCTGCTGATACGAATAAGAATTTTGCTTCGACTTAATCATGCTTAAAAATGCATGCCTATCAGCAAAGCGCACACAATTGTAATTTCTCAATAAGCTGGGGCAACATCAATGCCAGGAGCTATAAAATTTGGAAATATCGTCATTCCGGCAGTCTTTTAGCCGGAATCTAGTATTTAAGAACATAGATTCCGGCTAAAAGACTGCCGGAATGACGTTGTATTAATTGTCCCATAAGTAATGGCAGCACATGTTAGCCAGAAATGGTTTCCAA
>CAZYCY010000489.1:0-1580 GCA_964646145.1 uncultured Thiotrichaceae bacterium | reverse complement strand
CCTGAAAAATCAATAACTTGCGTCCTTTTCTAAAATTACGCTGAGTAGTTACAAAGATTAAAATATCTATCCACAGGTAAACAGGGATGAACGAACACAGACTAAAAATATTTTCTGCTTCAAACATCTGTGTTTGTTTGCGCCAATCTGTGGATAACATTTATTTATAAATATAAGGTTAAACCATGTCAAAAAATGCTGTAGCAAGAAATGTAGTCGTACTTGGAAGCCAATGGGGCGATGAAGGTAAAGGTAAAATTGTCGACTTATTAACCAACCGTGCGGCTGCTGTAGTTCGTTTTCAGGGCGGGCACAATGCCGGTCATACCTTGGTTATCGGTGAAGAAAAAACCGTATTGCATTTAATTCCCTCTGGCATCTTACGTGACAATGTTTTGTGTTTAATTGGTAATGGCGTAGTGTTATCGCCTGATGCCCTATTTAAAGAACTAGGTGAGCTAGAGCAACGTGGTATTCCCGCCAGTGAACGCATTGGTATTTCCGAAGCTTGCCCATTAATTTTGCCTTATCATATCGCATTAGATCAGGCACGCGAAATTGCACGCGGAAAAGCAGCAATCGGCACAACCGGACGGGGCATTGGTCCTTGTTACGAAGACAAAGTGTCACGTCGCGGCATCCGTTTGGCGGATTTAAAAGATTTGGAAAAATTTAAAGAAAAACTTGCCGGTGTTATGGAATACCATAACTTCACACTTAAACATTATTTCAAGCAAGATGAAGTGGATTATCAGACGGTGCTTGATGGTGTCATATCTTATCGTGAAAAACTGTTATCACTTATTGCTGACGTACCTGGAATTATTAACGATTATCGTAAGCAAGGCAAAAGCATTATGTTTGAAGGTGCGCAGGGAACACTGCTTGATATTGACCAGGGCACCTATCCTTTTGTTACTTCTTCTAATACCACGGCAGGCGGTGCCTGTACCGGTAGCGGTATTGGACCAAAAGATTTAGATTACATATTAGGCATTACCAAAGCCTACACCACACGCGTTGGTGCCGGACCTTTTCCTACCGAACTGTTTGATGATGATAAAAATGATCCCGGCATCGGACAACATTTAGCGACAGTAGGGCGTGAAGTAGGGGCAACCACCGGTCGTGATCGCCGCTGTGGCTGGTTCGATGCCGTTGCCCTGCGCCGCGCTGCACAGATTAACAGCTTAACGGGTTTATGTATCACTAAATTAGACGTACTGGATGGATTGGAAGCCATAAGAATGTGTACCAGCTATCAGTATCAGAGTGAAAATCTACACATGCCTCCTTTAGGTGCTGATGCCATTGAATTATGCAAACCGGTGTATGAATCAATGCCAGGATGGAGCGAATCAACAGTGGGCGTCAGGACGCTTGATGAGCTGCCACAAAATGCCAGAAACTATCTGAAACGCCTGGAAGAATTGGTTGGCGTACCGGTGGATATTGTGTCAACCGGTGCTGAACGCGATGAGACCATTATTCTGAAGCATCCGTTTGGTTAATAACTATTTGTAAGCGTTAAGGACTCAGGATCAAATAACTTACGAAACTTAACTTGCCTTTTTGCTCCA
>CAZYCY010000488.1:0-1591 GCA_964646145.1 uncultured Thiotrichaceae bacterium | reverse complement strand
AATAAATAGAGATGCCCTATAAGCAATATCTTAACCAGTTTTTGTCAGTTTCTTTTAATTGTTGGCAATACACAAAATGTGGTCTACATTCAGACTACAGACTAACTAAGAATTTTAGCAAAATACATAAGGACCTTTTTTGGTTGTTTATTTTTGACATGTTTTATATGGTGTGGAAATGGTTAAAGAGAATACATGATGAGTGACCTTAAAGTAATGGTCATTGATGACAGTAAAACAATAAGACGAACAGCCGAGAATCTGCTAAAAAAAGAAGGTTGTGCAGTGGTGACAGCGGTTGATGGTTTTGAAGCGTTATCAAAAATCGCTGAAAATAGACCGGATGTTATTTTTGTTGACATCATGATGCCGAGGCTTGATGGGTATCAAACTTGTGCTTTGATAAAGAATAATAAAATATTTAAGGATACGCCAGTCATTATGCTGTCAAGTAAAGACAGTATTTTTGATCGCGCGCGTGGTCGTATTGTGGGTTCGACTCAGTATCTGACAAAGCCCTTTACCAGAGAGGATTTAATAGGTGCAATAAAAGAACATGGACCTTCAAGAGGCTGATTTTAAAACTGGTATATAGCAAAAAACTAGTCTATTTTCATGCGTCCATTTTAAAACAATACTATAGAGTAAAGAGCGGTGTGTGAGTATGTCAAAAATATTGATAGTTGATGATTCCCCTACAGAGGTGCATGTATTAACTGCCATGTTGACCAAGCATGGGCATCAGGTTGTGGTAGCAACTTGTGGTGAAGGCGGTGTTAAATTGGCGAAGACGGATTTGCCGGATTTGATTTTGATGGATGTGGTGATGCCGGGCATGAATGGTTTTCAAGCAACCAGGCAAATATCGAGAAATGAAGCCACCGCTTCTATACCCGTTATTATGGTAACAACCAAAGACCAGGAAACGGACAAGGTGTGGGCAATGCGTCAGGGTGCTAAAGATTACCTGGTGAAACCGGTGCAAGAGAAAGCATTGATCGAGCACGTGAATTTGGCGTTGTCAGCGTTAGCTACACAAAAAAATAAATGAAAAAAATTGAGCCATTTGACCTGTTGCTGGATATTGAAAGACGAACCGTTAAGCGTTCAATGGCACTGCCAACGCTGGGTCAGGTAAAAGATGACTGGGTCGGAATTGCTTTCAGGATCGGTGATTTAAAGTTGATTGCTGCCATGTCGGAGATAAAAGAAATACTTGATTTTCCTGAATTTACCCTGGTGCCAGGTGTTAAATCATGGGTGGTTGGCGTTGCCAACGTACGCGGCAGTTTGTTGCCGATTATGGATTTGAAAGGGTATTTGTTAGGCAAAGACATCAGGCAGCGGCACAATGGCAGAATTATGGTTATTGACTATAAAGGATTTAATACCGGTCTGGTTGTTGAAGAAATATATGGCATGAGGCATTTCAGAGAGGGTGATGAAACTACCGATGCTGCTGAGGCGCATGAAAGTTTATCTCCCTATGTCGAAAAAGTGTTTAAGCACGCTAATGAACATTGGCCAGTCATTAACTTTTTTAAAATGACCCGGGATGAGCGTTTTGCCCATGTTACGTTATAAGCTAAGG
>CAZYCY010000487.1:0-1613 GCA_964646145.1 uncultured Thiotrichaceae bacterium | reverse complement strand
AGGTATTTTGTTTTTTATTTCAGTGTGTTATGTTTTTTCGTTCTGGCACTAACTAAATTACCATCTTTGAGAGATACAAGAGGTGTCCTTATATTAATTGTTGCATAAGTATTCGTAGCGTGTGCTTTTTAAACTGTCGGTAGCATGGATGCTACCGTCAAGCCTATGGGGATATATTTATGGCGTATTTCAAAAGTACGCGCTACGAATACTTATGCAACGTTTTATATAATTGAGATCATAAAAATGGGTATAGAAATAGAACGCAAATTTCTCTTAAAAAATGACAACTGGAAATCATTAGTGACAGAAACACATATGATAAAACAGGGTTATTTACAAAGCGGTCTTGAAACCTCACAAAAATCATCGGTACGTATTCGTATCAGTAACAAGTTGGCGAGCATCAATGTAAAAAGTGTTGACCTCGCTATGGTCCGTCAGGAATTTGAATACAACATACCACTGCATGATGCTGAACAAATGCTGACTTCATTATGCGGTGATGTCATCATTGAGAAAACACGTTATTACGTACCTTATGCATCACATTTATGGGAAGTGGATGTATTTGTGGGCAGCAATGCAGGTTTACAAATAGCCGAAATTGAACTCTTCAGTGTTGATGAATCGTTTGAAAAACCTGATTGGATTGGCTGTGAAGTCAGTGAAGATGAGCGTTATTACAATATTTATTTGTTAAAAACCCCATATAACATGTGGGCTAAATGAATCTCTGTTAGAATCTACATTTGACAAACATTTTAGAATATAAAAGGAGATACAGAATGGTTCGTAAGTTGATTCTAGAAATATGCTTTAAATGACTGAAAATACAATAAATTCTGATATAAGAGTATTAATTGTAGACGACCATGATCTGGTTCGTTTCGGCTTCAAAAGTCTGCTTGCTACACAACAGGGCATTGTTGTTGTAGGAACATTAAGCTGTGGTGAGGATGCGATTAACTGGTGTCGTGATAATAACACCAACATCGACATTATTTTAATGGACGTTAACATGCCGGGTATCGGCGGTATTGGTGCTACGCAGCGCATCAGCCAATCCTGGCCAAATATCGGCATTATTATTGTTACTGTACACGATAGCGGTCCACTACCAAAAAAATTGCTAAATGGTGGTGCCAAAGGTTACCTGAGCAAAGGTAATGGTGTTGAAGAAATGGTTGCCGCGATTAAAGATGTGCATAACGGTAAACATTACATTGCAAAAGACATTGCCCTGCAGCTTGCGCTATCAGTATTGCCCGGTGAAATTAACCCTATGGATACCTTATCAATGCGAGAAACGCAGGTATTGATGATGATCGCACAAGGCATAAAAACCCAGAAAATTTCAGAAATTCTCAACCTGAGTCCAAAAACCATCAGCACCTACCGTATGCGCTTGTATGAAAAACTGGATGTGCGTTCGGATATCGAAATGTTACACATGGCTATGAAACACGGTGTGCTGGATGAAAATAACATGCCGATAAAGTAACAGTAAATATTATATTGTCACGAAGGATACAAAAAGCACAAAGAAAACAAAAACTGTAACTACTCAGCGTAATTCCCACAGTATATAAAAATCAAGCCACAAAATCTGG
>CAZYCY010000486.1:0-1642 GCA_964646145.1 uncultured Thiotrichaceae bacterium | reverse complement strand
ATATATGGCCAGATAGCATGAATCGACAGGTGATTTCTATGCATGCTGTAGCCGGCACACGTTGGGAGTTACTGGGTGTGGTGGAGCCCAAACTGATACCAGATTATGTAACACGGTTGCTGCACCAGGCAGGTGTGATATTGTTACTTTTTTTAATTGTAACGTTAATGGGGTTCTGGTTAACAAAGAGGTTAGGGGTTTTGTCAGGCGATACACGTGTGATACTAAATAGTATCGAGAATGAAAGGCAGCGTATTGCGATGGATTTACATGATGAAGTGCTTTGTGACATAAGCCAGCTGAGACGAGACTGCCATAAAGCAGATCAAAGCATGTTAACAACAGAATATTTAAATCTGCCAGTTAGAAATATAGATAATGCCCTGGAGCAGATTACCGATACAATTAGAAACATTATTGATGACCTGCATCCACAAAGTATTGAAATATTAGGTCTCGCGGCAACCATTCGTTCTTATTGCCGTAAGCATTATGATCAGCAGGCGATGAAAACTAACTTAATGATTAATAGCTGGGATGAAACCCGACTCAATCAGGTAGAAAAAATTAACATTTTTAGAATTTTCCAGGAGAGCATGCATAATGTAAATAAGCATGCCAATGCTACACAATGTGATATAAAACTACATATGACGCAGCAAAACCTTTTATTGTCTGTAACTGATAACGGTGTTGGACTTGTCGCCATGAATGCTAAACAAGCGCATGGACGTGGTATGACAAATATTACAGTTCGAGGAAGAATTATTCAGGCAAAAACTGTTTGGACAGTACAGAGCAAAGGCACTGTGTTTTCACTTGAATTACCATTACCTAACGAAAATGAAGATTAAATCAGAAAACACTATAATTGTTGCCGAAGATGCTCCGCGTGATCGTGAATATTTGATGGGCGTATTAAGTGATTTCAATTTAAAGCTGGCTAAAGACGGAAAAGAAGCATTACAGCTTTTAAAAGAATCAGAGATAAGCTTTTTACTTAGCGATCTACAAATGCCGAATATGAATGGCATTGAACTGGCGCAAGAAGTTTGGGATTATCGCCCAGATGCAAGGATTGTTTTCTGGTCGCATTATAAAGATGAGATATATTTACGCTCATTATCGCGGATTATACCAGCAGATACTGTCTATGGTTACGTGCTTAAAGACTCCGCATCAGATGTTTTAGCTAAAGCCGTCAGCCAGGTATTTTATGAGCAACAGTGCTGGATTGATCCAAGAATACGTACTGCACAGGCACGTGGGCAACCTGCGTTTGATAACATTACGGATGCAGAATACGAGGTTTTAATTGATATAGCACTTGGATTAACGGATAACTCCATTGCACAGCGCCGATATTTGTCTCGTCGAGGAGTGCAGAGCCGTCTTAAATCACTATATCAGAAACTAAATATTAAGCACTGGCAAAGCAATGGCAATTCTGCTGAAGTGATGAATCCA
Source organism: uncultured Thiotrichaceae bacterium (assembly GCA_964646145.1). Classification (GTDB taxonomy): domain Bacteria; phylum Pseudomonadota; class Gammaproteobacteria; order SZUA-229; family SZUA-229. Next base: position 175 of record CAZYCY010000486.1, on the reverse strand, counting down.
AGGTCAAGGGCAGTTGCCATGGCTTTTCAGCGCGGCTTATTAAATCGTGAGGAATTGAGCAGTGAAGAGCATCGTCTAAAGCTTTGGTTAGAACGTGAAAACATACAAGCACCCTGTGTCGTAATGCCGCATAAGCAATCTTCAACATTAATGCCTAAGCTGTATAAATGATTTC
>CAZYCY010000485.1:0-1656 GCA_964646145.1 uncultured Thiotrichaceae bacterium | reverse complement strand
ATTGCGCATGATTTCAATAATATTCGTAACTACTCAGCGTATTATCCAGATAAGGATGTAGGTTATTGATTTTTCAGGCATCTGCAACATGGATGTTGCAGTAGAGCGTACATGGACGTATTTACAGCGTCCTTAAAAATCAATAACCTGCGCCCTTACCTGAATAATACGCTGAGTAGTTACCCTAAATTAATAAAAGACCAGTCATTGCCAGAAGAAGAGGAAGGGGAAAATGAAAATATTGAGCAAAGCGAAGAGCTGGTGCAGGGTAATGAAACCATACTGGTGGTTGATGACGAGCCAGCATTGCTGGAACTGGTACAGGCGACACTGCAATCACTGGGTTATCGGGTGCTGACTGCAGGCAGTGGCAAACAGGCGTTGCAAATACTAAGCGATACACCCGCTATAGATTTATTATTTAGTGATGTCGTCATGCCCGACATCAATGGTTTTGAACTGGCTGAACAGGCGAACAAACAATACCCCGATCTTAAAATATTACTGACATCCGGCTGTACCGAAAAAGTGCTTGCAGAAAACGCTCAGTCCCGGTTAGTTAAACGCGTGTTGCTGACAAAACCTTATGACCAGAGTGAGTTGGCACAACGCTTACGGCAGATATTGTCTGATAAGGATTCATCTACTCATTTAACCTGTCTTCCAATAATCGAATACCAGCCTTCTCAATAAGAATAATTCTTTGTTTGTACAGACCGCCTATCGCTTTTTTAAAAGCAGATTTACTCATACCAAACAGATCTGAAATTAATTGTGGATCAGACTTGTCATGCACTGGCGCAAACCCATTTTGTTTTTTTAAATAATTTAAAATAATTTTAGCGTATTTATCGCGCGTTTCCTGACCACCTTGCAGGCTTAAATCAATTTTCCCATCTGGACGAATAAATTTAATAAAACCTTTTTTACTCTGACCAAAACTCAAACGCTGATGCACTTCATTTTTATACAGCACACCCCAATGGCTATGGTTGATAATGGCTTTATAGCCCAGTTCGGTAGTATTGGCAATGATCAAATTAACTGCCTGCTTAGCTTCAAAGTTATGCGGCTTTTCATCATCGAGAAACTTGTCAATTTTAGAAGAGGCGACAATGCGCCCATCCATACCGATAAAAATGTACACTAAATAAGAATGCCCGACTTGCATCGGTCTATGCTGCTCAGCAAACGGTACTAATACATCTTTATCCAGACCCCAGTCCAGAAAGGCACCAACGGCTGAGGCATCGACTACTTTTAACCAGGCAAATTCCCCAACCTGGGCTTTGGGTCGTTGATTACTTGCCAATGGTCGGCCGACAGAATCAAAATAAAGAAAAACTTCGATGGTATCGCCTGCAGTTAAATCAGAGGGTGCATTTTTAACAGGTAATAACACTTCACCAAGATCTTTGGCATCCAGATAAAAACCAAATGCTACGACTTTAATGACTTTTAATTCGACAATCTGTCCGATATTGACCATTTTATTCACGCAAAAACTTTTGTTATGCCGACATTATACAGGTGAACCAGCAGACATCTCTCACTGAATGCCTGGGAGTTTTTATTTATCAGATTATTATCATATAATAAGGGTAACTACTCAGCGTATTATCTCAGTAAGGATGCAGGTTGTTGATTTTTCAGGCT
>CAZYCY010000484.1:0-1663 GCA_964646145.1 uncultured Thiotrichaceae bacterium | reverse complement strand
CTGTCTGAGCTACTACAGATTACATCTGTGACTGTAAATAATTTTGCAGCCCGACTTTTTCAATCAAACCTAATTGTTTCTCAAGCCAATAGGTATGATCCATCTCAGTATCATCTAGCAGTTTTATCAGCATGGCACGTGAATCGTAATCCTGTTCTTCTTCACAAACCTTGATGGCGGTTTTTAATGCTTTTACTACGTTTAATTCAACCGTCAAGTCATTCTGTAACATTTCTGGTACGGTTTTACCAATATTTACTTTGTCCTGATTTGAAAAATCCGGTTTTGCTTCAAGAAATAAAAGCCGTTCAACTAGCGCCTCAGCGTGTTCGGTTTCTTCTTCCATCTCATGCTTTAAACGTTCGTAAAGTTTGCCTAACCCCCAGTCCTGATACATGCGTGAATGAGCAAAATACTGGTCACGAGCCATTAATTCGCCATTGAGCAGGGTTTGTAATTGTGTGAGTACTTTTTTATTGCCTTTCATGATTGTTCTCCTTACTCGCCCATCTGCGATTGCAGATAGTTCTTAATGCCGGTATTTTCAACCAACCACTGCTGTGTTTCAGCCCAGTCAATTTGTTCTTCAATCTTTTCCATCATGTCCTCCAACAAATCGCGCGAAATATAATCTCTTACATCTTCACATTGTTTCATGGTGTTCTGGATATTGATACGAATGTCTAGCAACATGCTCAGGTCGCAGGATAAAATTTCGGGAACGTTTTCACCAATATGAAGTTTGCCAAGATCCTGTAGATTAGGCAGCGCTTCAAGGAACAGAATGCGCTCAATAAGGTCATCAGCCACTTTCATGGCATGAATTGAACACTTATATTCATGTTTATTAAATTCAGCCAGTCCCCAGTCTTTGGTCATGCGGGCATGTAGAAATAGTTGGTTGATCGCAGTTAATTGGTCTTTTAAACAGGTATTGAGTGATTGCAGTACTTTCTTATCGCCTTTCATTATTTTCTCCTGGTAGTTTTTATGGCTTTTTAGGTTATGGTCTTTGCTTGGCTATCATCAAAAATAGAGTGAGTGGCTAGCTTCTGCGCAAATAATATAACAAGTCATTACGAAAGTCACGAAAAAGTTACTGTAAGTTATTGAAAAATATAGTAATACTAAAGATATTTATGATGTGTTATCAGGCGCTGTTGCAAATCGTTCTTATTTGTATTACTATTATTTTTGTATTGTTAGTGAGTAGTTATTTTATGTTTGTTTGTGTTTGTAATCAGGTAACCGATAAGCAAATTTTCCGGGCCGTAGAGAAAGGTATTAGCAGTTTTGGTGCTTTGTCTAGCGAGCTTAATGTAGGTACTTGCTGTGGCAAGTGTAAAAGCTGTGCAAAAAAGGTAATGCGTGCTGCGATACAGCAAAATGCATATGTTCAACCACTCCCTGTCGGCTTTGTGCCATCTTTGTCGCTAGCATAATTTATCTGACACTTGGCTAACTTTTTCTGATAGTTAAGGGCACCTCTAAAAATAGAAGCACGATTTATGAGTAGTGCCACATCCTTGTGCCACTGCTCCCTAAATCACACTTCTATTTTTAGAGGTGCCTTAAATACAAGCCATAACAGTTTGTTGAACTTTCATGTTCCATTCGCAAGGTTGAAACCTTCGCCTTTTAGGCGAACAGATTTATCTCAAAT
>CAZYCY010000483.1:0-1673 GCA_964646145.1 uncultured Thiotrichaceae bacterium | reverse complement strand
CCTTACCTGGATAATACGCTGAGTAGTTACAAAAAGTTTTAGATAAGCTGTTTTCCAGTAGTCACGTCAATCAAATGCCAGGCACATTAAGCACACAAGGACTTGTTTTTAAAAACCGGCATGGAAGGTATTCTTTTGCAGTGCCATTAATGGGGAGATTTATTGCCCGGCAGGGGTTAGTGGCTTAGTGCTGTTGGGTTATTAATGTGCTTCGTTTGATCAACAAAAGTACCTGCTTTTTTTAAATAGCCTGAATTCAAGTAATAAGTGCATAACCGGTTAATGTTTTTTCTTTGATCCCCGTTAGTTCCTCAAACACTTCATACGGTGTTTTAAACCCCAGGCATGTTCTTGGTCGGCTGTTTAATTTATGTACCGCCTCGAAAACTTGTTTTGTTGTCACGTCAATCAGTTCCATTGATTTTGGGAAGTACTGTCTTAATAAACCATTGGCATTTTCATTCTGTCCACGTTGCCATGAGTGATAGGGCTTCGTAAAAACAGTATTGCCATTGAGCTGACAGACTTCTCGGTGTTTTATTCTCAGGATGCAGCAGATGCGGACGCAGGGCTGAAAAACAAAAAATCCAGAGTGATTGTCGATCAGGGGCAGGTGGTTAAACCTAAAAAAACTAAGGACTCAGGATTAAATAAGATGCGGAACTTAACGCCGAATTTTTGTTTCAGATTGGATGATCTCAAAAGGCGCATAGTTGCGCTACGCAACGATTTGAGATCATTCAAGCTGGAGCAAAAAGGCAAGTTAAGTTTCGTAAGTTATTTGATCCTGAGTCCTAAGGATAAAGATGACATAATCAGCCGTGAAGTACTCACCAAAAAATGGACCGACTGGATTGATTACTGGTCGGTGGGTTTTGATTTTGAATCGAAGCAGGAAATTCTGCGTGTGAAAAATAAGATACGTGGCGAGACCGAGGAAGTCTGGACTGGTGATTATGTATTTGAAAACGAATGGCAAAGCTTTCGCACCAAAAAAAACCGCTCACTGGAAATGAAAAGTGCTTTTATGCAGTGCGTTCCCGGACGGCGTAAAATAGTGATAAAAGTGGTGGATATTTTGGTAAGAAACCAAGCCCAAAACACCGATTATTGTTGAAATCAATAATGAAAACACCTCTAAGGATATTGAGAATCTTGATATAAAAATCCCGGTTTTAACCCCAAGAATTTACCGTGAGTATAAGAACCTGTCAGACCTGGATAGTGGGAGTTTTAGTTTTAAAAAGGTGGAATACAAAATATTTACTAAAGAAGAAAAACGCGAGATTGTATTCAAAGATATTACCAGTGGTGAGATTAATCATACAACTTTTTAGATTCTGCTGTTGTTAGTGATTATCGCTCTGTTATTGGCTATTTCTCACAAATCATTATGCAAGATTTACGGTTGGTCAGTGGTTATGATATCTTGTATCTAAAGATGAAATCTTTTATTCAAAACGATCTATTTGGGACCTCTGTTGATCTTGATAGTATGAATACCTTGCGTAATTCATCAGAATTAGAAGTGAGTAAAACACTGGTAGAAACATTTATAAAACAGATTAAAACTCTGACGGTTAGAGACAAGGTGATCATGTACGCTTACTGTAGCACTCATGCTACAGATGCCTGAGTAGTGGCACAAGGATGTGCCGTTCACGAACCAAAGG
>CAZYCY010000482.1:0-1677 GCA_964646145.1 uncultured Thiotrichaceae bacterium | reverse complement strand
ACTGCGAATGCCTAATGTGCTGAATCTTAACGACTTTCCAGAATATATTGAACTCACCGTATGGGTGATACGCTTTCCTCCAATATAACCTGTAAAGTCGTTAATCTTCAGCACCTTAGTCACCCTCGCTACGATTCAACTGATTTTTTTAGGTTGAACAATGTGTTCAATGATGTTTTATTAATTCATTCCATAGTGAACAATCTGTTCAATTCATCACCTAAATTCTTTCAATTTTTGCCTCCTGCAAGTAGATCTAACATAAGACCCGCTGCAAGCCATTGTAATACAAGGTTTATTTAATCCTGGCATCATATCTGCACATACTCTTCGGATGTAACTATAAAATGTGGACTCAAGGTGCAAGCAAAAAACGAAACAATATCTAGCGCAATATCACCCACCGTAAAATCTGAGGTAGTCAGTGCTTTATGTGAACTTCTAAATAATGGAGATGAGGCAGACCGTTGCTATGCCAGCAGAGCGCTGGGCAAACTGGGCGATACTGTGGCAATTCCTGATCTAATAAAATGTCTGCACGATGAGGACATTGATGTCTGCATTGATGCTGCTGAAGCACTTGGAAAAATGCGGGCAACTGCAGCCATTACCGAGTTGATTGAAACCGCTGACAAAGATTCTGATGGTGAAGTAAGAACCTCTGCCGTTGCCGCTCTTGGCATGATTGGCAATGCTCTAAACGGCAACGGCATTGATAACAGCATTGATAACAACAGGCTTATCGATACCTTAACCAGAATAGCAGGCAGTCGCCCAGATGACATTAACTATACAGAAGATGGCTGGGACCCATGGTGGGACATGCAACTAAAAGCCGTTACTGCACTCGGTCAAATGCGAGCCGAGTCAGCAGCAGACACCATAGCGCAGTTACTGGACGATGAAAACGGTCAGGATATTGAAAGTGAATTACTTAAATCGCTTGCTTTTATGGGGGACAGCGGTGAAGAAATTCTGATCAAACGACTGAAGAAAGGCGCACCACGCGAGCGCCGCCGTGTTATTCGCGCCCTGGGGTTTCGCAGCACTACAAGAACCCTGCACATGCTAAAACTTGCCATTGAAGAACCGGACGCTGATGTACGCAGTACCGCCCTGGAAGCGCTGGTCACATTTGGCAGTGCCGAACAATTGCCCGACATGATAAAACTATTTCATGATGAAAACGAGGGAGTACGCCAGACTGCAACAAAAACCGTTGCCCAACTTAGTGCAAAACTAGGACGTTCAAAGCTGAGCAGCTCAGCACCGCTCGCTGCTGACAACTTCACTACTGTGCTGGTGAATGAACTGACTATTTTACTCAACGATACCGACCCTGCTGTACGTGCAACGGTACTTGATATTTTAACTGACTCAGCCGTCAAACTTAATGAAGATCAGACGGAAATGGTACACAACGCCATGACTGACAAAAATGCCGATGTGGCTGCGGCAGCCTGTCGTTTAACAGGAAAATGCAACAATATAAAAGCAAAACAGGACTTGCTGACTTTTGTTGAAGATATAAAACTGCCGGTAAGTATTCGCAGTGCCGCAACGCTGGCACTCGGTAACTTAAAGCACTGGGATGCAAACATCGCAAACACACTCACCCATGCCTGTGTTGACCAACAACAGCCGGTCAGACTGGCGGCACTCAACGCTTTGCTTGAA
>CAZYCY010000481.1:0-1678 GCA_964646145.1 uncultured Thiotrichaceae bacterium | reverse complement strand
ATAGAGAACAACATGGCGGCGAGTTCGGCGCCCCATACACTGCCGGAACCGTAGTAGGCTTTACGAGCGATCACCGGGCCTCGAGTGCTATTTTCGGCGAGATTATTATCCAGCGGTAGTTGCGGGTCACGTGGACGCTTTGAAGTGCCATCTGGTTTTATCAGTTTAGCGTTTTGTCAGCCTTCTTTTTCACTGTGTTTGCCAAAAAGCCGATTCTACAAATCCTTTATTTTAGCTTTTAGTTGTAAATTATCTTGCTCAAGGTGTGAGAGCTTATGCCTGGCCTGTGTGTGTAGAGCTTGCCAATAGTTAATTTGCCCAATAAGTTTTATGTGTTCCTGTTTGGTTAAAACCACCGTCTCCTGTGCGAACAGAACGGATGCTGTTGCTTGAGGGAGATACTGTGTATCTGGCTTTTCAGATGAGGGCTTGATGAGTAAAGTAGCTTTCATGAACTACTTTATACAGGAAATTCCCTTCTGTGTTCCGTACTTTTTTTAAGGGCTTATGGGCTGACCGAATATTTACTAACTTACTGGCATTGAGTCTGACCCCAGTTATCTCCAGTCATCTTCTATCTTCAGCTGCTATGCCACGTTATCAGTTAAATGCAGTAATTTGGCTTGAGTTGATTCTAAAATTGAATCTCGTAAAAAAGAGCTTGCACCAATTATTTCAATACCAATAAGTTCGCCTTTGTTGTTTAATTCTGCGGTGATGTTTGGGCTTATTTCCACGCTACCAGCCTCAGGCTCATCAGATATTGATAGATGGATAATATCTTCATCTTTGAAATAGGATAATTGTGGCTCTTTCATTTTTTAAACCTCCCGCTTTTTATTCTGTAATTAATTTGCTGGCGAGTCGTTGCATGAATGGTTATGGGTATGATTGCACTATTATCATCAGTTTCATGAGGGATCATCACCAGAATATTTGAGTCTTTACCAACCACTACCCATCTGTCTGTTGAGGTATCAAAATATTTTTCATTACTATGAGACCTCAGCATAAGTCAGGTGCAAAGAAAAATGAGATGGTTTTTTCAAGATTTTTGGCAAAATTGAGTGTAATAGTGTGCTATTGCGCGATATTTTGACAGAAATATTGGAAATAATTAGCCGTTTTAATTTGTGCTTGAGTTATGCTGAGGTCTCACTATACCTGATTATGTCTTCAATATTAACTAAACTGAAACCACGAAGTTTCACTCTGTATTTTAAGTAATCTGTCCAGATTATTTCAGCCATGATCTCGATAGTAGCACACGCTGTTGATCATTCAAATTTTGAAAATGGGGAGTAATACTGAATTATTGAAAGAAATAAGGGATAGTGTGTATAAAGGGTTGGCTTTAGGTGGTGAACGTTTTAAAACACAAATAGAAGCATTAACGGATAGGCGGGTGACACCGAGAAAGGCGGGGCGACCAAAAAAGCTTATATGAAGATATGGATTAATGTTACTGTGACCCCAATGCCAGTAAGTTAAGCAATAACGCCCGTCATTCCGTCATGTTTTTAGACGGAATCCATCGGTCGGTAAGTACAATGCCTGTTATATCAGGCTCTACCAGCCATGGATTCCCGCTAAAGCTTGTCCTCGAAGTCTTTTATCGGGGAGCATGCGGGAATGACGGCAAAAGTCTTAACTTACTGGCATTGACTCCGATCGCAGT
>CAZYCY010000480.1:0-1694 GCA_964646145.1 uncultured Thiotrichaceae bacterium | reverse complement strand
AAGAGAAATAAAAATGATTGTTTTAGGCATCGAAAGCTCCTGCGATGAAACAGGATTGGCGCTATTTGACAGCAAAAAAGGTTTGTTGGCACACACCCTACACAGCCAGATTGAATTACATGCTGAGTATGGCGGCGTAGTACCTGAACTGGCATCGCGGGATCATATCCGCTACCTGATCCCGCTGCTGGAAGAAGTATTGCAACGGGCGGGCATCAACAAAACAGCGATAGACGGCATTGCATATACTGCCGGTCCCGGTTTAATCGGCGCTTTAATGTCAGGCGCTGCTTTTGGACGATCATTGGCATGGTCTTTAGGCATACCTGCAGTGGAAGTGCATCACATGGAAGGCCATTTACTGGCACCGATGCTGGAGGAAAAAGCCCCTGAATTCCCTTTTGTGGCGCTACTAGTTTCCGGTGGTCATACTTTGCTGGCGTATGTAAAAGGCATTGGTCAATATGAATTGCTGGGACAAAGCCTTGACGATGCCGCCGGGGAAGCCTTTGATAAAACCGCGAAATTATTGGGCTTGGGTTATCCTGGTGGACCTGCACTTGCAGCCATGGCCGAGCGGGGAGAACACGGTGTATATAGTTTTCCACGACCCATGATAAACCGACCCGGACTGGACTTTAGTTTCAGCGGGTTAAAAACCTTTGCTTTAAATACTATGCAATCTGCCGCGCATGAAGATGGCGCTCAAGGCAAATTAAGCGAGCAGGTTAAGGCTGATATATCACTGGCCTTTGAAGAAGCGGTGGCTGATACCTTAAAAATAAAATGCCGGCGTGCATTAGCACAGCAACAATGCAAAACACTGGTTATCGCAGGTGGCGTTGGCGCGAATAAACGCTTGCGTATTACGCTAGCAGAAATGATTGAGTCGCTCGGTGGCGAGCTGTATTATCCACGCATTGAGTTTTGTACCGATAACGGCGCCATGATTGCGCTGGCTGGCAGTTTTCGATTAACGGCCGGGGAAACCCAGCCGTTGGAAATAGATGCCAGAGCAAGGTGGTTGATGCAGGATTTAAAGGCGATTTAGAGATGCCCATTATTTAGTTTTTAGTTATTTTTGCTTCAGAACCCTGCAACAAAGATTTGATGTTTTGTTTATGTCGCCAGAAAACCAATATGCTCATTACCGACACAGCGGCAGTCAAATCGATCGATTGAGAAAAATACCAGAGTACAAACGGGGTAAAAAAGACCGAAATCAGTGCAGACAAAGAGGATATTTTCGCTATCGCTGCCACACTTAGCCAGATGGCGAGAGCGATAACACCAACTAGCCAGTTCATAGCTAAAATAACACCGTAAAAAGTGGCAACACCTTTGCCACCTTTAAAACCATAATAAATCGGGAAAACATGACCTAACAGAGCAAACAGAGCAACCAGTGCAATAGTGAACACGTCCGCTTGAAACTGACTAACAACCAATAGTGGAATAAAACCTTTTAACATATCCCCTAATAAGGTGATAATAGCGGCTTTTTTTCCGCCATTGCGGAAAACATTGCTTGCGCCCGGATTTTTTGAGCCAGTTTTACGAGGGTCTTCAATGCCCATTATTTTACAGGTGATAATGGCCGTAGAAATAGAGCCTATAAGATAGGATATGACTGAAAATATAATGATGAGAAGTGTGTGTTCCATGGTGTTTTACTTATGTATGGTGAAGCAGTG
>CAZYCY010000479.1:0-1709 GCA_964646145.1 uncultured Thiotrichaceae bacterium | reverse complement strand
TTTTTCATTATTTGTTCTCCAGATTAATTAATGGCACAACGAGCAGCCTGAGTTAAGGACATTAGGACGGCATCAATAGGATTAAAGTGCAAATTCATATTCTCTATCACCAGAAAAGAGCAATCCGACTATTTGGCCGCCGGGTTAATATATGTAAAATGCCATATGCCAGCCTCGCCTATCAGCGACAGCAATATAGCTACACCACTATCCCCGTCATCGGTGAACCACTTTTTGTGATAATAAGCGCTGACCATTACTCCTGATGTGATTCCTGTGATTAGCCTGTTTCATAAACGGAGTTCCCAGCTAGTGTAGGATGTGATTAAAAATAAATAATTAATGCCAGTCACGGTTATGCCCTGTTTTCAGGTTTATGTTGTGTAGTCTTCCGTTACTGAAAAAATTTGATTTCAAGGTCACTGTTCAAGGCTTGTGGTCATGCTTTGCAACAAGATCGATGATGTATTGATGAACATCTTTTTTCATCAAGGTCTCAATCGAGATAAAGTTATATTTGAAATTATTTTTTTCTACAACAGGGTTAACTTTACCGCCAGATAAAGTCGAGCTAAGCCCCAACTTTACAAGTTGTTTTTGCAGGTCTGCATCTTTAGTAATATAATTAAACAAGTCTAATTCGGCCTGCTCAGGGTTGCTTTTAACTGCAACGGAATAAGGCAAGGCAAAAGCACCTTCTTCAGGCCAAATTACGCCTAGTTTTCCATCACTAATGGCTTGAAGAGTTTGTTTGCCTGTTAAAGCACCCACACCTACTTTAAATTCCCCGTTAATGATTGCCTTGGTCGCCCCCTCAACGGTTAGTGGTCTTACTGCTTTTTTATCTGATTTATCTTGCAGTAGTTTTGGCATTTTGGCGTTGATAATGATTTTTTCAAAAACGTCTTTACCTGTTGTATGGTATAAGGACGACAGGGTTCTAATAGCATAACAACCTCTTCCCGGAACAGCAATCTGCTCAGAAAAGCTGCCTAGAGCAGCCCAGCTTTCAGGAACATCTTGCTTTTTTATTAATTCGGGATTATAAAAAATGACCATTGTTTCTACGAAAGGATAGTGTAAATGTCCTTCAGGGTCATTGAAATGGGCAAACTCTGAGCGAAGTTCTAAATATTTTGGCATCGACTTCATTAAGTGTCTGCTATTGTCGAGGTGCTCAAAAATATCGCTTCCCGGGGGAACCTCTCCTGTTCTGCCATAGGACATGACAACACTGTGTTGAAGTTCGTTTTTTTCAATACTCAAAAGCATGTTCCTGGAAAACACTCCGCTGGTTTTTATGTAAGTTGTAATTTGGTGTCCCGTTTTTGCAGTAAAATCCTTATTAATAAATTTTTTTATGTCTTTTCTGATGGGTCTTGGAAAATGTATTGAAAGCGTTGTTTCCTGCTTTGAAACGCTCTGTTTGTTTGCTGATTCTGTTGCCAGTGTTGTGTGGCTTGCAGCAAAGGTTAATAACCCAATGGTTATTGCTGAAACGACAGCTTTGTTGAATTTTCTTAACATAGTGGTTTCCTTCTTAGTTTAGAGTCCGGTGTAGAATAAATTTATTAGACCTCGCAGTCTCATGGCGTGGATTGTAATAAAAAATCCGGGTGGGCATAAGTTTTCCTGGTTAGCCATGAGCTTCCGCCATTTTATAAATAGCCACATAAACACCGCGTCATTCCTGCATGTTTTTAGCAGGA
>CAZYCY010000478.1:0-1715 GCA_964646145.1 uncultured Thiotrichaceae bacterium | reverse complement strand
AGCTGGCTTATTGTGCTAACTGGCGCATCGCTTTCTTATTACCATCAGAACCCGGATCGAATCAGTGATCAGTCGCAGGTAATCCGTTTAAGTTGCCGATTAAGAGAAAAGCTGGCACTGACAGTGATGCAACTTATTGCAAAAAGTTTTCATCACAACGAAAGCTGCTGGTCACTAAAAACATTGGCAAAAGAAATCAATATTTCTGAATCGGCGTTGATGATCATTATGCCTGCTTTAGTATCAAATAAATTAATCACCACTAGCGGTGAACACAATACGCTCTACCTGCCCAGTCAGTCATTAGAGAATATTACGCTTGATATGATTTTGAATGCGGCACGCAACGCAGAAGAAACACCGCTACTGTCCCCGGATGATGTAAACACTGTTGCCCGGGTTGACGACATTGTTTTAACTTTAGAAAATGCCATTATTACATCAGTAGAGAGAAAAACATTAAAAGATTTAATTTGAGACCTCAGCATAACTCAAGCACAAATTAAAATGGCTAATTATTTCCAATATTTCTGTCAAAATATCGCGCAATAGCACACTATTACACTCAATTTTGCCAAAAATCTTGAAAAAACCATCTCATTTTTCTTTGCACCTGACTTATGCTGAGGTCTCATAAGAGCGTAATTAGTAACTTCTCAATAAGTCGGGACGGCTCTATTTATACAGCCGTCCCGACTTATTGAAAAGTTACTTTAGAGATGCCCTTTATTAAGGACTCAGGATTAAATAAGATGCGGAACTTAACGCCGTAGTTTGTTTCAGATTGGGTGATCTCAAAAGGCGCATAGTTGTGCTACGCAACGATTTGAGATCATTCAAGCTGGAGCAAAAAGGCAAGTTAAGTTTCGTAAGTTATTTGATCCTGAGTCCTAAGTGCTATCCTTTTCATCCGACTCGTTAATAAATATGCACGAACAGAACCTGCCAACTAAAGAAACAGCGCTAGCTGGGCGTGAAACCGAGATGCCTGTGACCAACAAGCATTTCGTCAACGGCAATGTTATGAAACCGCCTTTTTGTGAGCCTCTGCAACAAATTGTCTTTGGTTTGGGCTGTTTCTGGGGCGCAGAAAAAATCTTCTGGCAACTTGAAGGAGTGTACACCACAGCCGTTGGGTATAGCGCAGGTCATACTCCCAACCCCACTTACCAGGAGGTATGCAGCGGAAAAACCGGGCATAATGAAGTGGTGCTGGTGGTTTTTGATGCAAAGAAAATCAGCATAAATCAACTACTCAAAATTTTCTGGGAAGCGCATGATCCGACACAGGGCATGCAGCAGGGGAATGATCGTGGCACACAATACCGTTCTGGTATCTATGTATTTAATGAAGAGCAACAATCAGCTGCCGAAGCTTCTTATCATTTATTCCAGCAGGCGCTGACAAAAGCAGGATACGATACCATCACTACTGAAATCCTGGGTGTCACAGAGTTTTTTTATGCAGAAAATTACCATCAGCAGTATTTGGCAAAAAATCCGAATGGGTATTGCGGCTTAGGTGGCACCGGAGTGGTTTGTAACAACACTTAGGACTCAGGATCAAATAACTTACGAAACTTAACTTGCCTTTTTGCTCCAGCTTGAATGATCTCAAATCGTTGCGTAGCACAACTATGCGCCTTTTGAGATCACCCAATCTGAAACAAACTACGGCGTTAAGTTCCGCATCTTATTTAATCCTGAGTCCTTAA
>CAZYCY010000477.1:0-1717 GCA_964646145.1 uncultured Thiotrichaceae bacterium | reverse complement strand
TTAACAAAACATGCCCCGCGCCATAATTGGCTATTGATTTCGTATTCGCGTTGTTCGTCCGTCATGGTTATGGCGTGTGTTTGCTGGTGCAAGGTAGCAATACTTACTGCGCGGAACAACTGGTTGGCGGTGAGTTTATCGTGCTGTTGCATAAAAAAATCAACCATATTGGTCTGAGCGGGCATACGCGCAAGTAGAGCCATTATTTCTTCCGTTTCCAGTGGTTCAGGGGCAAGCTCCATATCGTCATCTTCAAAATGAATGCTTTCGGGCTCGGATTTAATCGCCCATAAATCAGCAAGAAAACTTCGCATGGCAAACAGGTTGATTTGTCTTTCCAATTTTAGTTGTCGCCCCACGGATAACGAAGGCAGTTCATTAATTTTACCTTGTTCCAACTGTGCAAAAATAACAGCAGTTGATTCGAGCAGTCGAGACTCTTGAGCTAATTTTTCCCGCAATGGGGATAACTCTTTTTGTGCTTCATTAAGATCGTGACGGGCTTGTTCATTAAGCTGCATACGTTTTCCACGATTGAGGGAAAGCTGGTGGCGAAGTTCAACATAGGCAGTAAACTTGGCATCACCCGTCGTTAACGCTTGTTTAAGTCGATCCATTATTTGTCCAAATGGGCCTGATGGTGCAATCATTTCTCTCAATGGTTCAAGATATTCATCCCACAAACGGTTAGATTCTGCCAGACGTTCTTTATAGCGAAGTTTTTCAGTATTGAGTTTTAGCTTGCGGACTTCACTAATCACACCCAGCCTGTTACGTGACGAGGCTTGTGCGATATTATCTATTAGGCTTGCAAGCAGTAGCAGATGGCGCAGTGTTAAGCGGTTTGAGTCTTCGCTATAGGCTTTGTTCAGGTTGTCAATACATTGTTCAAGTGCAGTAATGTGACCCTGGATAACATTTGAATTAACGGGTTGTGAGTCTTGATAAAGGTGTTGTAGAAATTCTCTGTAAGCTTGAGACAGAAGGTAGCGTGGTATTAGGTCATTGCTTTGTGTGATTAACCCATAACTGAGTAAGGTCTGGAAGATGTAATCCTTGTCGGGTGCCTGTGTCCCCTTGCTTGACTCAATGCGATATAAAAATTCTTCTTCCGTAAAACCTTTATGGAGGTGGAACAAATTGTCAAGCAAATCAAAATATTCATTGAATTTGCTGATTTTGTCTTTTGGTTTGTAGTAACGAAACTTCATCGGTTAGCTAACGGTATTGATACTGCTTGAGTATAAATCAGGCTACCGCATTTAACCCTGTACAGCAAACACTAATTACTATCAATAATTTGATGGTTTAATCATTGATGGTGAAGATATTAATGATTATTCTTCATCAGAATGACTGATCGTAACAGTGTCTGTTGTACTCGTGTTTCGGTTGCTTTACTGCAGCCGTATAATTAAATAGCTCAATTAGGCAAAAAAAGTACTAACAGCAGCCTCTAGCGTATCGCGCATATCAATGTCATCTGTAAGTGGTTCAACCAGAGCCATCTGGCAGGCATCGGCAGGATTGATACCCTTGGCAATAAGCTGACCGGCGTAAATCAATAGACGGGTAGACATGCCTTCGTCCAGGCCGTGACCTTTGAGGTTACGCGAACGTTGCGCGACCTGTACCAGCTTTTCTGCAGTTGGGGTGTCTATACCGGTTTCATGGGCAACAATTTCAACTTCCATTTCGCTGGGTGGGTAGTCAAAAG
>CAZYCY010000476.1:0-1741 GCA_964646145.1 uncultured Thiotrichaceae bacterium | reverse complement strand
TATTTTGAACCTCAATCTTCACCTCCAGAATAAATAGAGATGCCCTAAATAATGCATAATTCAGTAACCTGTATTTTTGTGCATGGCTGGGCAATGAACAGCGCGGTCTGGGAAGAATGCATAAACCAGTTGCCCGACTGGATAAATGTAATTGTGGTAGATTTGCCGGGTCATGGCACCATGGCTGAAGTGCCAGCCAACACACTGGATGACTACGTACAGGCGCTTGTACCATTGGTGCATAAGCCGGTAATCTGGGTGGGCTGGTCTTTAGGTGGTCTGGCGGTATTGCGCTTAGCTGAACGGTACCCACAACGAGTTGCTAGCGCTTTGCTTGTAGCCACCAACCCCTGCTTTGTCAGTCAACCCGACTGGCTTAACGCGGTTGATGCAACGGTATTTGATCAGTTTGCCAGTGATTTAGAAAGCAACCAGCAAAAAACAATACGCCGCTTTCTAGCGTTGCAGGTAAAAGACCTGTCCGGTGCAATGTCAGTGGTCAGGCTATTACAACAAAGTATGCAATCCAGGGGACAGGCTTCAACATCAGCGCTGGCTTTTGCTCTGAACATATTACTTAAAACTGATTTACGGCAGGCTTTGAAAACCATTAATTGCCCGTTACACTGGTTATTTGGTGCCAAAGACGCACTGGTACCAAGTGATTTAGCACTGGTTCTGCAACAGCGATATGGACAGAAAAATGTGGTATTGCACCCTCATGCAGCTCACGCACCTTTTATTTCGCACCGTGATGATTTTATTAAACAGTTAATTAATATTGCTCAGCAGCAGCGAAATAAAGCCCTAAGCTGAAACAACACTAATCAGAGATTATGAGTCAAGCAACGGATTCCTCAATGTCGCAACATTTTGAACAGGCACGTGTGCGCCGCGCGTTTGATCGCGCCGCACAATCGTATCAACAATCTGCGGTATTACAAAATGAGGTCTGTAAGCGTTTGCTGGAAAAGCTGGAAGTTGTAAAAATTAAACCACGGTTTATTTTAGATGCGGGTACTGGCACTGGCTCAGCGATTCCAACACTGTTTAAACGCTACAAAAAAGCACAGGTGGTGGCGCTGGACCTGTCAGAAAACATGCTGGAAAAATGTCGGCAACAAGGCAGTTTCCTGCGTTCGCCACATCTGGTTTGTGCTGATATCGAAAACCTGCCGTTTACCAATAATGTGTTTGACCTGGTTTATTCCAGTTTAAGCTTACAATGGTGCAATGACTTAAATGCCGCCCTGCTTGAAGCGAAACGGGTACTAAAACCCGGTGGTTTATTTGTGTTTAGCACCTTTGGTCCAGATACCCTAAAAGAACTACGCAGCAGTTGGGCGAGCGTGGATAATGCTAACCACGTCAACCAGTTTATAGACATGCATGATATAGGTGATGCCTTGTTGTTTGATGGCTTTGCCGAACCAGTAATGGAGGCGGAAATATTGACCGTTACCTATAATTCAGTTGATGAGGTCATGATTGATCTAAAAGCCATCGGTGCAAATGTTACTGCGCAGCATTCGCGCACGGGGCTGGGTGGCAAAGCCGCTTTACAAAAGTTAAGGAAAAATTACGAACGGTTCAGGCAGAACGATTTACTACCCGCCAGTTACGAAATAATTTATGGTCATGCGTGGAAACCCGCTTTAGTAGAAGCGCGGAAGCGGGAAACAACTCAGCAGTTTGTTAAGGGCATCTCTTGTATCTCTCAAACATGGTAATTTAGTTAGCT
>CAZYCY010000475.1:0-1750 GCA_964646145.1 uncultured Thiotrichaceae bacterium | reverse complement strand
GAAAAAGCCTCGGTCGCTGCCATCGCGGAAAACTTATTGCGTAAAAACAGCGCGGCATTGCCGGAAGTTTCTGAATTGCAGGCGGTGCGCCATTACACCCGCCTATCGAGAAAGAACTTTTCCATCGACACCGAATTTTACCCACTGGGTTCATGTACCATGAAGTACAACCCGCGTGCTTGCAATACATTGGCAATGTTGCCGGGGTTTTTAAATGCACATCCGCTAACTCCAGACCAGCAGAGCCAGGGTTTTCTTGCCTGCATGCACGATTTGCAATCGATGTTATGTGAAGCCACCGGCATGGCTGCGTTTTCGCTAGCACCGATGGCAGGGGCACAGGGCGAATTTGCTGGTGTAGCAATGATTGATGCTTATCATAAGTCGCGTGGCGATGATGCTCGCAAAGAAATGTTGATTCCCGATGCTGCCCACGGCACTAACCCTGCCACCGCCGTGATGTGTGGTTTTACGGTACGCGAAATTCCGACATTAGACAATGGTGATATCGATATTGAAACGCTGAAACAGGCGGTTGGCCCGCAAACTGCCGGTTTAATGCTGACTAATCCATCCACCCTGGGGGTGTTTGAACGTAACATCGAAGCCATTGCGAAAGTAATACACGATGCCGGTGGCTTACTGTATTACGACGGTGCCAACCTCAACGCCATCTTAGGCAAAATACGCCCCGGTGATATGGGTTTTGATGTTATTCATTCCAATTTGCATAAGACCTTTTCAACCCCGCACGGTGGTGGTGGTCCAGGTTCCGGAGCGGTGGGCGTTGCCGAGCGCCTGATTCCTTTTCTACCGCTGCCCATGGTGGCGGCGGTCGTGACTCTGGAAAATAAAAACTACCGCTACTTAACAGCAAAAGACTGTCCGCAAAGTATCGGTCGCCTGTCCGCCTTTATGGGCAACCCCGGCGTGTTGCTGCGCGCCTTTATTTACATGCGTTTTCTGGGTCGAGAAGGCATGGTGCGGGTGGCAGAATTTGCTACCTTAAATGCAAACTACATGATGGCAGAAGCAAAACGTCGCGGTTTCACGCTTGCCATAGACCAGCGCCGTGCCAGCCACGAATTTATTATCACCCTGAAAAATGAAGCACGGGATTATCACGTGTCAGCAATGGATTTTGCCAAGCGATTACTGGATCTTGGTTACCACGCGCCAACAACCTATTTTCCATTATTAGTTCCCGAGTGTTTGTTAATCGAGCCGACAGAAACCGAAGCCAAAGAAGCACTGGATGGTTTTATGGATGCATTAGAACAGATAAAAAAAGAAGCAGAAACTAATCCTGAGCTACTGCACAATGCACCGCAAACTTTGCCGGTTAAGCGGCTGGATGAAGTGAGGGCAGCAAAGCAGCTTGACCTGGCATTTAAGTCTGGGAGTTAAGGTTGACAGCAAAAAATTTTGTGTTCCTATGAAATATTTGAAACGGCAATGGGGTCAAGCCGTACGCCGTTACCGGCAACTTATCTAGCGGGTTAAAGTCCCGTCCGAGGAATTGCCCATTCACTCGGTAGTACCGCAAAGCAGCCTTTGAGTAATTGAAGGTTGTAAGTTTTGCAAGGGCGAAACAGCAGGCCGCTTTGCTACGTGAATCGATATTAGCTTCGTCAACCAATTAAGGATGTTGACCCTTAGTACTGTTTGAGGGTGATCGACAACATAACGACACCTGAGGGAAGTGGCTCTACTTTATTCATGCAACTGAAGAGGAATGGACGAGGATGAT
>CAZYCY010000474.1:0-1767 GCA_964646145.1 uncultured Thiotrichaceae bacterium | reverse complement strand
ATTTTTTTATCCGCCCTACTTCCGGAGATTTTGAAACCCGTGAAGGTTATCGCCCTTACATTGAGCATTATTTTATTCACTTGCCCGATGCCTTTGATGATTACATACCCGAAGATGTAGAAAAAAATTCGACAGAAGCAGCTGCGGTTACCGTACCCGGCATGGATGTATATCGTGCCAGTTCTGCTCATGCCGCCGCCCATATTGTGTTTTCTTCCTACGATACCGATGCTGAAGAACTCAGTAATTTGCAGCGACTGATAATAGGCGTTATCGAAGATGCACGCGTCGAGGCACTCGCAGCCCGGCAATTTCCTGGTATGAAGAAATTATGGATTTCATTATTACCGGCTAACCCGATGCTCAACGAAGGCCTTCAACCAATACTGGATCGCCTGGCACGTGCACTGATAGATGAAGCTTATGTCGATAGTCACCCTTTAATCACCTTCGCACGTGAAACCATGGCTGCTGCCGAAGCACGTTTGCATGAACCCGAACTGGCGCGAGAGATCGGACTCAATCTTGCCGAACAGGTCATTGCTCAAGGTATTGCACTCAACGCCAGAACCGACCAATACAGCACGCCCTATCGAGATGATAACCGCTGTCTCTGGCAATCGCCTGATTATAGTGAAGAGGGACATGAATTATTACCCGGCGAAACTGAGCAGGTACGCAAATACGTCAGCATCATGGAAATGATTAACGAAGTCGAAGTGGAAAATGCGGGTGACGATGCACAGGAAATATGGGTACTGGAAACAGAACTGTTTCCTTATGAAGATGAAGGCGAATCCTACAATGACAAAGAGGGCAAAGAGCCCATATCCTCACCCATTCATTACCACGAATGGGATTACCAGACCCAACTGGAACGCCCGAACTGGGTAACCTTGCTGGAAAAACGCCCAAAAATGGGCAATCCGGATGACATTGAAGAAATACTGGAGCGCCATAAACCGCTGGTGCGTCGCCTCAAACAACTAATTGAAGCAGTACAGCCGCAGGGCGTGATACGCCAGCGTAAAGTCGAAGATGGTGACGACATTGATCTGAATGCAGCCATTGGCGCAATGATCGATATCCGCCGTGGTGTGCAACCCGATCCACGTATCGGTATTCGTACCACCTTACAGATTCGTGACCTTTCTGTGTTATTACTGATTGACCTGTCCGAATCAACCAATGACCCGTTGCCAACGTCTAAATCTGCAGCGACAGCAGGCTTTGCTGTTGCAGGACAGCCACCCCCGGACAACAATGGCGAGGGCGATGAAAGCGATGAAGTCACCATACTCGACATGTCACGAGAAGCTGCCACCCTGATGGCAGAAGCGATGGACAAAGTGGGCGATCCCTTTGCCATCCACGGCTTCGACTCAAATGGACGGCACGATGTCGAGTATTACCGCTTTAAAGATTTTGACGAAGCTTACGATGAAGACGTAAAAGGACATTTAGCAGGCATGACGGGACAGTTATCAACCCGCATGGGCGCAGCCATACGTCATGCTGGCAGCTTGATTAAACAACGCGCCAGCAGTAAAAAAATACTGTTTATACTGACGGATGGTGAACCTGCCGACAATGATGAAACTGATCCGCAATACCTGCGTTTTGACACCAAAAAAGCCGTTGAAGAACTTGCCCGTAATGGCATCAACACCTTTTGTTTAACGCTGGATCCGTACGCAGACCAATACGTTTCACGCATCTTCGGTGCAAAAAACTACCTGGTGCTGGATCATGTATCACGTTTACCAG
>CAZYCY010000473.1:0-1776 GCA_964646145.1 uncultured Thiotrichaceae bacterium | reverse complement strand
TCCTAGCCCTCTTCCATTTCAAAATCAGACTTGCAAGCACCGCAATCCGGACACTCCCAGTCATCTGGCACATCTTCCCAGCGAGTACCTGGCGCAAGACCGTGAGCCGTATCACCTAGCTCTTCGCTATAAACATAACCACAGATGATGCAGGTTAAAACCTTATATGACATGATCGCCTCTAAAATAATTAATGAGAGTATTCTACATGCTCTAATATTACGTTAAAATGAATTTATTAAGTAGTGCTACAAGAATGTGGTCTACATGAAGCAAAGGATGGAACAGCGCCACAAGACCGTGGCATTCACCAACCAAAGGATGGAAAAATTACAAAATGGCTAGATTCTATGGTGTTATACCCGCTGCGTGACAAGACCCATGACTATGAATAACCCCCCAGTTGTATTATGTTTTTCCGGCATCGATCCCACCGGTGGTGCAGGCATACAGGCCGATATTGAAACCCTGAGCAGTCACGGCTGTGTTGCAGCGTCTATTATCACTGCTGCCACCGTGCAGGATACCGTAGATGTTATCTCTTTTGCCCCCATGCCGGCAGATCTAGTGATTGAACAGGCGCGTGCGGTACTGGAGGATATGCCCATTGTGGCAATAAAAATTGGTATGGTTGGCAGTGCCGAGATCGCCATGGCTATCCACTCGATTATTGTTGATTACCCTAAAATCCCGGTGATTTATGACCCGGTATTCAGCACAGAAACAAACGGTTTATTAAGTACTGAAGACCTGATAGACGCGGTGCGCACCCTGTTATTACCCGTTACCAAAGTGCTTACCCCCAACATCCATGAAGTGCATGCGCTGGCGCCCGGTTCTGATACGCCTGCTGCGGCCGCAATGGGTTTATTAGAATCAGAAGTTGAGTACATATTATTAACCGGAACCCATGGGAAGACCGAAGACGTGGTGCATGTCCTGTTTAACAATAACCGTGAGCTGGAAACATTTCATAACAAGCGCCTGCCACATAAATATCATGGCTCAGGATGCACACTTGCCTCTAGTATCGCCGCACAAATAGCACTCGGGCAGGAAGTGCTGGGCGCGGTTAGAAAAGGGCTGGAGTACACCCATAAAACACTGGTCAATGCCAATCGAATTGGCATGGGACAATATCACCCCAACCGTTTTTTCTGGGATAAGAAGTGACACCGCTGAGTTCATCTAAAAACAGACTCAATGGACTCTATGTCATCACTGACGAAAATCTAATAAGCGAAAAAAATTTTACCTCAGTCATTGAAGCTGCGCTACAGGGAGGTACACGGCTCATCCAGTACCGAGACAAATCAGGCAATGTACAAAAAAGGCTTCAGCAAGCAAGCGCACTGCGTTCGCTTTGCCAGCAATATCAGGCCATTTTCCTGATTAATGACGATATCGACCTTGCCGAAGCAGTCAATGCACATGGTGTGCATTTAGGCAAAGACGATGCAAGCATAACCAGAGCACGCCAACTACTGGGCAAGAATGCCATTATCGGGGTTTCCTGTTACAACGATTTAAAGCTCGCCATCATGGCTGAAAAAAAAACTGCTGATTACGTTGCATTTGGTGCAATTTTTTCGTCACCGACAAAACCCGATGCCGTGGTTTCTGGTTTGGATATAATCTCAACTGCCCGACAACAATGTTCTATCCCGATATGTGCCATCGGCGGCATAACAGGCGATAATATCAATCAGGTTATACAGTGTGGTGCAAATATGACCGCTGTTATCAGCAGCTTATTGTCTACAGATGATATAAAAC
>CAZYCY010000472.1:0-1777 GCA_964646145.1 uncultured Thiotrichaceae bacterium | reverse complement strand
TTGGTCCGAACAAACTTCTCGGCATATGTGAGCCTCAAGCTGCTGCGGATATTCTCATTCATGATGAGTTAAAGCGCTTGTTGGTAATGATGCCCTGTAATATTGGCGTTTATGTAAAAAGTGATGGAAAAACCTATATCACCATGATGAATATGGGTTTGTTTAGTTTAATCTTTGGTGATGTAGTACGTGATATTCTCAAAGAGCTTGCTCCTCAGATGGATGCCATGGTTGCTTTGTAACAGGTCTTTTTTCGTTCCTCCTCCTGGTTTCGCGTTGAGGGAGGCTTATGAGACACTACACTAGTCTCTGAAAGTCGTCAGATCTGTGTTAAAAACAGATACTATAAAACTTATGCAACGCTTTATATATAGACTGGATCATCCTGTTCAAAAATAGGGATAATGCGGGCAAGCAGATTCTTGGCTTCACCTCGGGCAGTGTATTTATGGTGTCCTCGGCAGGGTTCGAACCTGCAACCTACGCCTTAGGAGGGCATCGCGCTATCCAGTTGTGCCACGAGGACTATGTTGGCTGCGTGTATGTTAATCACATTGCTGCATAAGTAAAGTATTATTGTGATTTATGAAGGCAGCTTGCAAAAACAGCCTTTTTTAAGGTTTAACGTGATGTTGAACGCCTATTCTGTTTTTGTCTGAGATGGCTTAGCTTTTTCCAGAGATAGGATTGTGGTTCGTTTTTTGATGTCATTATATAATTAAGAGTATTTAAGTTGCTGAGTGTGTACGACATTGCGTTTTTGGCTTTGTGCAAGCCACAGAAAAGAACCTGGTCAAAGGCTTTTAATTCGAGGCTGTCTTCAGGAAAAAGAAAACAATCATCTCCTCGTTTTAATAATAAGGCGACGCAGGAAAGGCTTTTGTCCTGACTTTCCGGATCACTGCTAATGTGTTTTAACTCAATGCTGCGACCATAACTTAATGTTTGAGCGATAGCCGGTGTTTTATCTTTATCAATGATGACTGTCCAGATATAGGGCGGGTTATTACCCATTACGGCACTTAAACGACTAATGGTAATATTTGCCCATTTCTGTTCTTCTTTTAGTGCCAGGCTAATAAAATCAATTAATAGCGGGGCAATTAAAATAGCACGAATTTTTCTGGCTATCACTTCACCTGCCTGCATTGCCAGATGAGCAAGCGGAACAAATTCTTCGTTGTTTTTGAGAGTCTCTTCCCGATAATGCTCATTTATTTTGGAATATAGCAATTCATTTGCCATAAAGTTCTGGCGACTAACAACGAAAACGGTTTTATTAAGCTGACGAGCAGTCATAATAATGGATAAATTGTTGGAGTCGTTTTCTGTGCCTGCAATGATGCCTGCTGCGGTGTCAATTCCTGCTTTCGTTAAGGTGTCTGCATCCGTTCCTATGCCGATAATAAATCGCTCATTAGATTGATCGCTATTAATAAAAATATTTCTTTTTTCCTTATCAGGGTCAATAATGACGGTTCTGATGTTCTTTTTAAGTAACTCCAGATGTAGTTGTTTGCCAAAACGCCCATAACCCGAAAGAATCCAGTGTCCGGGTTTTATATTTATTGGTGAGCGCAATGAAGTGCCAGGTGCACTCGTCAACCATTCGTAAATTAAATGCATGGAAGGTGAGTGTAGTGCCATACTGAAAACTTCAGCAAAGGTTTCAAATGGATTGATGATGTGGTCGGTGCCGAATGAGAGCATATTGTCTTCATGCTCTTTATACTCAGAGCGGCAGACAACGGTGACATCGGGGTGTAATAATTTACTG
>CAZYCY010000471.1:0-1789 GCA_964646145.1 uncultured Thiotrichaceae bacterium | reverse complement strand
TTAAAGGTAAAGCGGATGCCGCAATGATGAATCAGGTCTGTTTTGATGCCTATGTACTCGGTAATCATGAGTTCAACGAGGGTGACGCCGGACTGCATCGTTTTCTCGAATCTCTATACAGCCCAACTTGTCAGACAGCTGTGCTAGCGGCCAATGTGGTGCCGGAAGTCGGTGTTTCGCCTCTCACCCCGGACGCAGAAACCAGCTACTTTAAGCCATACGTGATTAAAGAACTTAAAGATGGGCACAAAGTTGGCATCATCGGGCTTGTCATTGCTAATAAAACGAAAAATTCGTCGAACCCGGATGCCTCTACGCAATTTCTCGACGAGTTTACAACGGCGCAAAAATATATCGATGAGTTAACGGAGAAAGGGATTAATAAAATCATTTTACTCACTCATTATAAATTTGCTAATGATATGGATTTAGCCACTCGATTAAAAGGTGTTGATGTCATCGTTGGTGGTGATTCGCATTCATTATTGGGTAATGTGGAAGACCTTGGGCTGAATAGCAAAGGTGATTATCCTTCCATTACAACGGATGCTTCAGGTGGAAAGGTTTGCGTTGTTCAGGCGTGGCATTACTCCGCGGTTGTTGGCGAGCTGGACGTCAGCTTTGATGAACATGGTGGCGTCACTTCATGCAAGGGAACACCGCACTTATTATTAGGCGACACATTTAAGCGTAGAGATGCAAGTGGCAGCCGGGTGGAGTTGCAGGGCAGCGAGCGTCAGGCTGTGCTGGATCAGATTGCTAACACGGCAGAGCTTTCCATCGTAGAGAAAGATATTATAGCGCAACAGGTACTTGCAGGTTTCTCCGCGCAGGTAGACGTGATGAAAAACACCATCATTGGTCATGCAGATGAAAATCTTTGTCTTGAACGTATTCCAGGCCAGGGTAGAAGCCTACTCTGTGATGTTGCTAGCACCAGGGCTCAGGGCAGCGATATATCTAATATTGTTGCATTAGCATTTAGGGAGCAAAGTTTAGAGGCTGATTTCGCCATTCAAAACGGTGGTGGTGTTCGGGTGGACATTGCAGCTGGTAATATAACGATTGGTGACGCTTACCTGTTGCTGCCATTTGCTAACACCTTGGTGAACATGGAAATAACCGGCAGTGAAATCAAAGCCGTGCTGGAAGAAGCGGTTGACTTTGCACTAAACCCGGATGGTTCAAGCGGTGCTTACCCTTATGCATCAGGCATACGTTTTGGTGTTTTTTCAGGCAATGAGTTTGGCAGCCGAGTCACTAATGTCGAAGTAAAGCGTAAGAACGAAACCGAGTGGCGCGCGATTGTCAGTGAAGCAAATTATACAGTGGTAACAAACAGCTTCGTAGCCGCCGGTAAGGATGGTTATTTTACCTTTGGCAAGATATCTGCTGAGGGTCGCGCAACAGACACCTACCTTGATTATGCACAATCTTTTGTCGATTATGTAAAACGGGTTGGAGTCATATCCAGGTTACCTTTAACTGAATACAGTACTCAGCGTTTCTATGATGCCGATGGTAATTTGCACTAAAATCAAACAGATTATTGCTTGATTAGTAACTTCTCAATAAGTCGCGGCGGCTGTATAGATAGATAGAGGAGCCGTCCGACTTATTGCGAAGTCACCTTGATTAAGGGTCAAAACAGTGTCTTGCTGGCATCGCCTCTGGCTTCATTGGTTTGCTTTGAAAGCACACTTACTGTTACCACAACTAGCCCGACACGGACTGCTTTGTGTATCAAAAGGCAAAGCAGTGATGCACCGCCCAAAACTATGGCTTGAGT
>CAZYCY010000470.1:0-1803 GCA_964646145.1 uncultured Thiotrichaceae bacterium | reverse complement strand
CCCGATATCATCACCGAACGGGCTGCGATTGCCACGGGTTATTGAGAAGCTACCAGGTAAGGATGTAGGTTATTGATTTTTCAGGCATCTGCAACATGGATGTTGCAGTAGAGCGTACATGGACGTATTTACAGCGTCCTTAAAAATCAATAACCTGCGTCCTTTTCCAAAATTACGCTGAGTAGTTACTAATGAACATACTAAGGAAAAGGCACTGGCAGCCGCTTGTTCCTCGTTCCGCTGAAGTACGGTGTAATATTTTTTATAAGGAATAGCGATGAAATCTAAAAAATTTGTTTTAGTTGGAGCAGGTTTGAGTATGTTGCTGGCGGTAACTCTTGTTTATGCCAATGACGATTTCAAGAAATGGGTGCAGCAGCAATCGAATGAAGTTACTGTGCAACAACAATTCCAGGCATACAAAGATAAGCGAGATAAAGAATTTACTGCTTTTTTAAAAACTCAGTGGCAGGCTGTGGATATGTTGAAGGGCAGTGAACGTGATGAAGTACCAAAACCTGATGTGGTGCCAGAAGCAAAACCAGAGCCTGCGGTACTTAAACCGGTTCGCCGACCTGTAGTCGTAACTGTACCAAAGCCGGAAACAAAAAAGCCAAGAGCGGTAGTTGCCATAGCCTCCAAACCAGGAAAACAGCTTAATATCGATTTTTATGGAAAACAATTACGTTTTTATTACCAACCTGCTTTACAGCGTGTGCTGGCATCAAATATTAATAAAGAGGCAATAAGTGATTATTGGTCTGCTTTGAGTCGCAGTAATTATGATGACTTATTAAAGCAACTGGCAAATCAGAAGCAGTCTTTGCATTTGAATGATTGGGCTTATGCCCTGTTAATTAATAAATTAGCCGTTAAAATAAATACAAATCGGCAAAATGAAAGTACGCTATTAAGCTGGTTTCTGCTAACCAAATCCGGTTACCAGGCACGCGTCGCTTACAGTAAGGCGATTATTTATTTATTGTTAACGTCGACACATGAAATGTTTGAAGTTAGCTATTTTACTTTTGATAACAAGCGGTATTATGCAGTTGAATTCGATGGCATTAGGCATAAACCGGGGCGGGTTTATACTTATGACGGTGAATACCCCGATGCTACCAGGGCTTTAGATATGCAGGTTACGCCAGTTGTGGCTTCCAGTGGACAGGTGGTGAGCCGGCATTTGCCTTTTACATTTGAAGGTAATAATTATAGTGTCACGGTGAAATATGATCGTGGTCGAGTTGCATTTTTCAAGACCTACCCGCAGCTAGACCTGCCGCTATATTTTTCATCTGGTGTTTATAAGGTGACAGCAACGCCCTTACAAAAACAGCTTGCTGAATATATGCTCGGCATGTCAGAGCAGCAGGCGGTAAATTTTTTACTTCGTTTTGTGCAAACGTCACTAAAATATGAAACCGATGTGCGACAGTTTGGAAAAGAGAACTATTTATTTCCTGAAGAAACGCTGTCTTATACTTATTCAGACTGTGAAGATCGTGCGGTACTTTTTTCCTGGTTAGTTAAAAGCCTGCTAAACCTGGATGTGGTGGGGTTGTCGTATCCAGGTCACGTTGCCGCAGCGGTACGTTTTAAAGAAGATGTTGCAGGAGATAGTCTCTTTCATAATGGCAAGCGCTATGTGGTAACTGATCCAACTTATATTAATGCCAATGCGGGCATGACTATGCCTGATTTCAAACAATATAAACCAGTGGTCATTGTTTTTTAAAAATTAGTAATTGCTTAGGACTCAGGATTAAATAAGATGCGGAACTTAACGCCGAATTTTTGTTT
>CAZYCY010000469.1:0-1837 GCA_964646145.1 uncultured Thiotrichaceae bacterium | reverse complement strand
GAGCAAAAAGGCAAGTTAAGTTTCGTAAGTTATTTGATCCTGAGTCCTAAGCGTCATTTTGACCAAGGGAGGAGAGATCTGAAGTTGTAAGCCCCCCCCCCCGAATATCTGACCGATCTTTCCAGCTTCAGCCGTCACTTCTTTCGAGTGATGTTCAGCACAATTGAAGTAACAGCAGCATTGCAACTGAGTGGCTTGTCGAATGTCGCCTGAAGAAATTGCAGCGCTGCATAAGCGAGCATACCCGGTCAAAATTTATACCCTGGGTCGATTTAGCCTGTTGCTGAATAATTAGCAGCTCGCTTTCACCGGCAGAGTGCAGAAAAAACCGTTGCTTTTGCTCAAGCTGCTGATTGCTCTCGGTGGGCGTAACATCAGTGTAAGCCAACTGGAAGAAGCCCTGTGGTCTGATGCAGAAGGCGATGTTGCCCGATCATGTCTGAAAACCAATGTGCAACGCCTGCGCCGTCTTTATCAGATGCTGGTACAAAATACTGGCAAAGCCTTTGAAAGCCAGCAAGCCTGGCAACAGACAGCAGAAATCTATCGGCGCGGATTGAACATCAATGAACTGGCAGAAGGCTTTTATCAGGGGCTGATGCGTTATCATTGCCAGGCGGGAGAAAAAGCAGAAGCCATTCTGGTTTACCGGCAATGCCACCAGGCACTGGCAGCCGGTTTAGGCATAACACCCTCCCGCATAACCAGCGCGTTGTACCGGGCTATCGTCGCTGATAATGGTCTTGATAATGAGTGCTAGCCAGCGCATCTACAGTTACGTAGCGTAGTTCACTCGTTTAAAAATTCAGCGTCCGTCCCTCTTGCTAATCCATAGTATAGAGTTCAAGGGGTATTGTGGCAGGCATTTCGCGTTATTTTTCGGTTATTCACCACACAGCTGTAATTTTTTTGCTTGCTGTTACCTGTCTGTTAGCCGCAAAAATGAAGCCAATAGGCACACTGTTGTGCTATAATTTATAAAATGAAGGCTTACAACTGGAATCCAGACAAAAATCAACAGCTCATTGAAGAAAGAGGTATTTCATTTGAAAATGTTGTTTTTTATCTTCAAAACAATGGCTTAATTGATGATATAAAACATCCCAATAACCATGATTATCCTAAGCAACGAATTTATATCGTCAACATTGATGATTATGCCTATTTGGTTCCATATGTAGATTTAGAAGATGAAATATTTCTTAAAACCATCATTCCGAGCCGTAAGGCGAGCAGGAAATATTTAGGAATAAGCAAATGACAAAGAGCAAACTTGACAAATACGAAAAAGAGATTCTGGCAGCATATGAGGCTGATGAATTTGTCTCTGTAATGACCATCGAAAGTAAAAAAGAAGTCCAGCAGATAGCTAAAAATACATTTAAAAAAGACAGGCGAATCAATATTCGTATTACTAATAGAGATTTAGTGGCAATACAAAAACGCGCATTGGAAGAAGGTATTCCGTATCAAACCCTGGTTTCCAGCATCCTTCATAAATATGTATCTGGAAGTTGGCGAGATCTAATGGCTAACAAGTGACTATGGTGTCAAGTCTTAAATTTTTGGTGCATATCAGGGTTCCAATAAGCGCCCTCTCGAACCATTGAATTTAGGATGACAATCATTTTACGCATACATGCGATGATGGCTACTTTCTTAGGTTTTCCAGCATCGACTAAGCGGTTATACATTGTTTTAAAGACTGGGTTGCATTGAATTGCAGACAGCATAGCCATATACATCACCGTCCGTATTTGGCTTCGACCACCGCGTATTTTTCGATGTCCGCGATAGGTACCACTTTCCCGGTTTACCGGTGCAACACCGATCAAAG
>CAZYCY010000468.1:0-1842 GCA_964646145.1 uncultured Thiotrichaceae bacterium | reverse complement strand
ATGAACCCCTCCCTGAATTTAGACACAGATAATTTAGAACGACTTTGCCACCAGTGCGTGAACATCGCTCGCGATGCTGGTGCAACGATATTAACTATCTATAATGAAGGTTTTAATGTAGAAGAAAAAAACGACAAATCACCATTAACAGAAGCGGATTTAGCTTCTCACCATCTTATCTTGCAGCGTCTGGGCGAATTAACGCCAGACATTCCAGTATTATCGGAAGAATCTGCAAAACTTCCCTTTGCCGAACGCGCAAGCTGGCAAACCTACTGGCTGGTCGACCCACTGGATGGCACCCGCGAATTTGTAAAACGCAATGGCGAATTCACTGTCAACATTGCGCTTATCCATCAGCACCAAAGCATTATCGGTGTCATCAATGTACCGGTTCTGGATGTTGATTATTATGCCTGGCAAAATGGTGGCTGTTATAAGGCTGAGAACAAAGGTGTAGCGAAGAAAATCTCAGTAAAAAAATTAGATGGCTGCCAACTTGTCGTGGCAGGCAGTCGTTCTCACGGCTCTGAAATGATGCAGCAATATATGGAGAAACTGAGTACCGATAACGGCGGTGAGATAGAAACACTTAGCATGGGCAGTTCATTAAAATTCTGCCTGGTTGCAGAAGGTCACGCAGACCTTTACCCTCGCCTGGGTCTGACTTCAGAATGGGACACTGCAGCTGCTCACTGTATTGTAGAACAGGCTGGTGGCTATATAACCAAAACCGACATGTCAGCGCTAGAATACAATACCAAAGACAGTTTACTCAACCCCTTCTTCTTTGTTTTCGGAGATGACAGCCGCGACTGGTCTCAGTACCTGGAAGATTAAGTATGAAAATACTCGTGGCAGGCGGTGCCGGTTATATCGGTTCACACATGGTAAAACAATTGTCTTTAGCCGGTAACGATGTTATAACGCTGGACAACCTAAGCTACGGTT
Source organism: uncultured Thiotrichaceae bacterium (assembly GCA_964646145.1). GTDB lineage: Bacteria > Pseudomonadota > Gammaproteobacteria > SZUA-229 > SZUA-229. The sequence goes on along the minus strand of CAZYCY010000468.1, from coordinate 891 downwards.
ATCGTGACGCAGTAAAATATGGCGAGTTTATTGAAGGCGACTTAGGCGACAACACGGTACTTGATGGCATTTTCAAATCGGGCGACATCGGTGCGGTAATGCACTTCGCCGGATTTATTCAGGTTAGCGAATCGGTTATCAAGCCGTCAATGTATTATCACAACAACGTGGCAAATACACTCACCCTGCTTAATGCTATGCTGCGTTATGATATAAAAAACTTCATTTTCTCATCCACAGCCGCTATTTTTGGCGAACCCGATTACTCCCCCATTGATGAGATACACCTCAAACAGCCAATCAACCCATACGGTCATTCAAAACTAATGATTGAGCAAATACTGGATGATTATGACAACGCTTACGATCTTCGTTCAACCTGTTTACGATACTTTAATGCTGCTGGCGCTGACCCTGACGGCGAACTCGGTGAGCGCCATATCCCGGAAACACATTTAATCCCGCTTATTCTACAGGCAGCTTCCGGTCGTCGTGACGACATAAAAATATTCGGTAACGATTACGACACTGATGACGGCAGCTGTGTCCGTGATTACATTCACATCAATGATTTATGTACCGCACATTCCCTGGCACTGAGTCACATGATAAAAAACGACAAAAGCGCACGCTATAATTTGGGTAATGGCAAAGGTTTTTCGGTTAAACAGGTTATTGATGTGGTCAAACAGGTGTCGGGTAAAGACTTTAAAGTAAGCATTGAACCTCGGCGTGATGGCGACCCCGCTATACTGGTTGCCGATGCCACGCAGGCAAAAAAAGAACTAAACTGGCAAGCAGAATTCACCAAACTTGAAGACATTGTTAAAACTGCCTGGGACTGGGAAGTTAATTTTTTATCTAAACAATAAAACCTGTCTGTTACTAAGG
>CAZYCY010000467.1:0-1844 GCA_964646145.1 uncultured Thiotrichaceae bacterium | reverse complement strand
AAGCTGGAAGTCTGACCTGTGCAGTTGAGGCTTATCGATAGTATGGATGCTATCGATAAGCCTGTAGAGGTATAGTTACGATGGGTATGTTTACAGCGCGTCACAAAAGTATACGGTGAATGCTTATGCAACAATTAATGCTATAAGGCAAACCCGATGAACTGATCCTGATACTGGTGAACCTCTGCCATTACCTCGGCAATTTCGCCACCAAACATTTTCCCTAACATTCCCGCATTGCGTGTGCCGATGTAGGTATTACCGTTCTCTTTTTCATAAACTGAAATAACACAGGGCATCATCGCAGAAATTGGCAGGTTCGAATCCTGTGTCAATATGCGACTGGCGTATCCAGGTTGGCACAGTTTGATAAGATGCACAGGTCTTCGTGTCGTATCCGTGCCATTAGCAATGGCCTCATGCACCTGTTTTACACTGACAACCGACCACCCGGCCTGTTTAATATTACCTGTTATCTTCTCCACGGTTTCATCCACGCCATAAGGGCTCGAATGTTCACTCAGCATCATACCAGGCATTGCCTGCCAGATGATGATGAGCGTCAAAACTATCCCGCCAAGCAATCCGGCGAACACATTTACAACATTTTTATTGTTCATGATCTATTATTCTCCTGTTTCAGGTTGCTGTTAAATTAAGTATATTATAATACTCTGATATAGAAATTGCAAGTAAAGATAAAAGCCTGGTGGAGCAGTGGTGCATGGACGCACCGTTAACGAACCTAAGGACGGATAAAGCAGCACAGGATTATCGAACAAAACACTGCAAGCCGTTAGTCGATCAGTTTTTTGAGTGGTGTCAGCAACAGGCAGAGCGAGTCGACATACTGCCTAAATCACTGTTTGCCAAAGCCATACAGGCTGAAAATTGCTCCTGCATTTTCTGCACTTCCCACATCCATGTGGGTCGTATGCCCGTAACCACGAAACCGAGCTCAAGGTCTTTTTAAGTGATGCCAATGTACCGATGGACACCGGAGCGCTTGAACGTGGACTTCGTGTTATTCCTATGGGGAAAAAGAACTGGTTATTTAACTGGACAGAAGTGGGTGCGGAGCATACCGGCATCATCCAGACCCTGATCGTATCGTGCACCATGCAGGGCATCAATCCGACTATTTTTCCGTCCTTTGGTTCGTAAACGGTGCATCCATGCACCACTACTCTTACCGATGTTTTGCAGCGTGTCAGTTTGCACCCTGCATCAAAAGTTGATGAGCTTACGCCAAGAAACTGGAAAGAAAAATATGGGAATAATTTTTTGAAATCAGATTTGGATAGGGTGGGGTAATAGCGTTCTAGAATGAACGCTTACCTTGAGACACAGTTGTAGGCCTTTATAAGCGAAGCCAAAATAGGCGTTGTATCCCCATAATTCTAATATTACGGCTATGGTGCTGCTGCCTGAAACGTAGCTATGCAGACGCGTAAACAGCTATGATTTTAATGTGGGCAAAAAACATGCCACCCTACAAAACTGCTTTGATCAACATGGGGATGTATTTCACTGCTGTCCCGTTAACAGCTAAAAAGAAGGCCTGAAAACCCCCTAAATTTATTACAATGAAATCACGACAAGTCATTGAACAAAAAGGAATAATCAGACCATGGCACATAATAACACTGTTTTCTTACAACTGCTTAAATTGATACCAAGACATGAATTTGAAACCCTTGCGAAAACGAATAACTTTAAGTTGTCTGCAAAAACAATCGTCGATATTTACAAAGCGAGATGGCAGGTTGAACTGTTCTTTAAATGGATCGTAACTACTCAGCGTATTATCCAGGTAAGGATGTAGGTTATTGATTTCTCCGTCC
>CAZYCY010000466.1:0-1845 GCA_964646145.1 uncultured Thiotrichaceae bacterium | reverse complement strand
AGTGTTTTTTTAATTATTTTGCGATTGCCACGGGTTATTGAGAAGTTACCTTACCCGGATAATACGCTGAGTAGTTACTAAAAAAATTATTATTTGTGTTTATTTACGGATAAGACTTTTTTGGGTCTATGCCATATCGAGTGGACAAGATAATAGACACAGAGCATGTTTAAAGTGAACGCGAATTTCTACAGGGTTGCTGATAAATTCCAATGAATCAAGGTTGGTGAATGGTATTAAACGTTATAAACGATAACTCTGTGGTCTCTGTGTCTATAAAAAATATATGTATATCCACTCAATATGGCATAGACCCACTTTTTTTTATGGGTCGGTTAATGACCGGTTTGATGTCATATTTGGTTTTATTGCTCCAGTAATTCCGCTTCCATCGACAAATACACCTGGTAAGCATTAACCCGATTAATTTCATTGAATGCAGGTAGGTTTTTAAATTTCGACCAGTTGGCAGCATCATAAACTTCATCAAACGGGGTAAAATCTTCAATGCCTGCACCCATTACCTGTCGCAAATGAGCGAGATAACTACGGGTCATCGAAATGAGTTTTTCAGGATTGTCTGAGACCGGTCCGTGACCGGGGATTATGGCGGTCAGACCTTCAGTTTCAAGTTTGGTTAATGTCTCCAGCCATTTTTTTGAGTCAGCATTGCCAACAAACGGTAGCCGTCCTTCAAAAATAAGGTCGCCAGAAAATAAAACCATATCGGGTTCGATCAGCAAGGTGAGATCGCCATCAGAGTGTGCTTTACCCATGTAGTTAATGCTGAAAGTGACCCCGCCCAAAGTAAAAGCCGTTGATTTTTCAATGATGGTGTCAGGCAGAACCAGGCGCGTGTTTTCATTCACCCATGGCTCTAATGAAAACCGGCGTTCCTCAAGGCGGTCTGCAGCAGCTTGAGACTGAATATATTCTTGAGCACCATAGGGCGCAATAATTTCTGCGCCTAATGCCTCAAATACCTGTAGCCCGTAGATATGATCGGCATGATAGTGACTGACCACCACTTTTTTTATTGGCTGCCCGGTAACGGTTCTAATTTTTTGTACCAGTTTTTGGGCAAGTGAAGGCGTGCCCAAAGCATCAAATACCACCACGCCATCAGTGGTGACGATAAAACCGGCGTTTGAAATAAAGCCCTCATTTTCGGTCGCAATGCCGGATATGCCTTCAACATAATAAACATGAGCAGTAACTTTTTTGACCTCCATTTTGACTGATGCAGGTGGATAGTTTGTTTCGGCAGAAAGTGCCTGAGCGAAAAAGAACAGGATGAAAATAAATAGTGGTTTAGGCATGGGGCATTTCCTGTTTAAGGTCTCATATTGAGAATTAACTGAGGAACATGAAAAGGATAATCTTTCCACCTGTTTTGATAGTATAAAACGAAGCAACAGCAGAATCTATTAAAATATAGCAGGAACTGAAAATAGCAGCGTGAGTAACCAGCTCACGCTGCTGGCTAACCTCCAGGAGGAGAGGGTTAGCGAGGCATAATCGCAGGAACTATGAAAACCTACGATGGCTATATATTAGTAGTTATTGTTTTTTTTAACTTGATGCACGTCAACTTATCGTGTGTTAGCCAGGTTTTTTTTATTGTTGTTGTTCGATCAGTTGTTCTTTTTGCTGTTTTTTTAAAGTCCTTATCGCGTATTCTCGTTTGCTGGCAGCAGAACGTGAGCTAGTGCACTCCTGATAAACCAGTATTACCGGTCGCCTGCCATGCGTGTACCTGGCTCCTTTTCCATTAATTCCGTTGTGTTGACTTATACGTTTATTTACATCTGTGGTAATGCCAGTGTACAGACTATTATCAGCACA
>CAZYCY010000465.1:0-1860 GCA_964646145.1 uncultured Thiotrichaceae bacterium | reverse complement strand
AAAAATTATAGACGAAAATCCCGCCCAAGATAGACTTCTCGTACCTCTTCGTTAGAAAGAATTTCATCGGGTGTACCCTTAGCGATTATTTTGCCACTGCTGAGAATGTAGGCTCGATGACAAATGCCCAGGGTTTCACGTACATTGTGGTCGGTAATGAGTACGCCGATATGGCGGTCGGTCAAGTGCTTGACGATTTTTTGTATTTCGATGACGGAAAGAGGGTCGACACCGGCAAAGGGTTCATCAAGAAGCACAAATGTGGGCTGGGAGGCGAGTGCCCTGGCAATTTCGACGCGACGACGTTCACCACCTGACAGACTTTGACCAATGTTGTGTCGAATATGATCGATTTTTAAGTCATCAATTAAGGAATTTAATTTTTCCCGGCGTTGTAAGGTGTTAAATTTTTTTTTGGCTTCCAGTACTGCAAGAATGTTATCTTCAACGCTTAACTTTCGAAATACCGATGCTTCCTGCGGTAAATAACCAACACCTTGCTGTGCTCTGGCGTGCATGGGCAGGCGGGTGATGTTATTTTCATCCAGATAAATATCGCCCTTATCAGGTTTTACCAGTCCAACTACCATGTAAAAACTGGTGGTTTTCCCTGCGCCGTTGGGGCCGAGCAGTCCGACCACTTCACCACTCTTGACATCAAAAGAGACATCATCCACCACGGTGCGTGATTTATAGGTTTTGAAAAGATTGCTGGCGCGTAATGTGGGCACGGTGGTGTTTATTGTGCTGCAGGCGGTTTCTTAGGCGTGAGCGTGATTTTGACACGTTGCGTCTTATCATCGTCACCTGCAATAACGGTTTGATCTTGTGTGTTATAAATAATTTTATGGCTACTAAGTTTGAGATCAGGTTTTAGTAAATGAGCATTGATGGTCAGCACCAGTTTATTCTCTCTGGCGATATAAAGCATGTGTTCACTTTGTGCGGTTATGATTTGTCCTGCTTCTGTGACATGCTTATAGTGTGCAGGTTTGCCAGTAATTGTGATGCGCTCAACGTTTTCCTCGCCATGTTGCACAGTGACTTTATCGCCCCTTAAAGTCATCTCCCCCTGGGAGATTTTAACATTGCCGGTGTACACGCTTATGCCGCTGTTAATGTCCATTTGCATGCGATCGGCACTGACAAAGATTTTTTCAGCACTTTGATCTGCCCAGGAAATAACGGGTAGGGTAAACAGACATAAACTGGCTAGCAGGTTTAAACAATGGTGTTTAATGAATTTGTTCATGGGGTAATACAACCGTGGTTACATTGGGTGAAAGCTCGAGCTGGCTGGTGAGATTATTAAAAATCATGCCGTCTGATTTTGTCTGGGATGCTCCCTGAGTGATTTTAACTGGTGTTTGTGTTTGTGCCAGTTGTGTTTGGATATGTAACAACAGGCTTTGTGTACGAATATTGACAGCAGGTTCAACGTTTTGTTGCTGCATAAATACATTGTTGTTTAACAAGATGGTGTTTTTTTTATCATTCAATATGGCGTTATCGGCACTGATTACCCACTGTGCGTCTGCTTGCAATAAATGAAATACGGGTTGTGTGATTTGCGTATCATCTGAATCATTAAACTGCTTCAAGGTTGCCCCGTGTAGTATGTAAGCAGGTGTACCGCTATCGTCCATGGCGGTTAATTCAAACTCGTTCATAAAAAACTCGAGATAGGGCTTATCGCTGATCTGCTGCAATTGATGGTCGGCACTAAAGTCTTCGGTAATAGACCACCAGACGATGATAGTAATAATAATAAAAAGGCTGAAACTGATAAGACCTTTCATGCATTAAACGTGGCGCAGGCTATTTTGCTGAATACAGGTAGGAGTGAAGTTTATCATTAAG
>CAZYCY010000464.1:0-1864 GCA_964646145.1 uncultured Thiotrichaceae bacterium | reverse complement strand
GCAAGTTAAGTTTCGTAAGTTATTTGATCCTGAGTCCTAAGGGGGTGTTTGAGAATCCCGGTTTAATGTCGAAAATGACGCATACCAGTAAAGATCATTGCCATACCATGTTCATCGGCTGCTGCAATGACTTCTTCATCACGCATCGAGCCACCTGGTTGAATGACAGCGACAATACCGGCTTCGTGTGCGGCATCAATGCCATCACGGAAAGGAAAGAAAGCGTCTGATGCCATCACCGAGCCATGTATGTCCAGATTGGCGTGTTGTGCTTTTATGCCAGCGATGCGTGCGCTGTTAATACGGCTCATCTGTCCTGCACCAACACCAATAGTCATGTTATTTTTTGCGTAAACAATAGCATTGGATTTAACGAATTTGGCGACTTTCCAGCTAAACAGTAAATCGATCATTTGCTGCTCATCGGGTTGAGATTCGGTGACAACCTTCATTTCGTTGAGCAATAACAGATCGGCATCCTGCACCAGTAGTCCGCCATTAACACGCTTGAAGTCCAGTCGTTCGATATTTTTTTCCCATTGCCCAGATTCCAGCAAGCGAATATTTTTCTTTTCAGCAATGGCGTCAATGGCTTCGCCAGAGATGGTCGGTGCAATAATTACTTCTACAAACTGGCGCTCAACAATGGTTTTTGCGGTATCGGCATCAAGCTCACGATTGAAGGCGATAATGCCGCCAAATGCGGATTCGGGATCGGTGCTGTAAGCCGCGTTGTAGGCTTCAAGAATGTTGTTATTATTTATGTCCAGAACTGAAACACCGCAGGGGTTGGCATGTTTTACAATGACGCAGGCAGGTTCATCGAATTGTTTGATGCACTCCAGGGCTGCATCAGTATCAGCGATGTTATTGTAGGATAGCTCTTTACCTTGCAGTTGATTGGCGGTAGCAATACAGGCATCGGCTGGATTTTTTTCGGTGTAGAAGGCGGCGTGCTGATGCGGGTTTTCACCGTAACGCATTTCCTGTGCTTTGAAAAATTGCAGGTTTATTGTGCGTGGCAGTAAATTCATTGTGCCGTCCTGCTTAATTCTGCCAAGATAATTGGCAATCATGCCATCATAATTTGAAGTGTGTTCAAAGGCTTTAACGGCAAGATCAAAACGGGTAACATTACTGACCATGCCATCATTGTTATGTATTTCTTCAAGCACTCGCTGGTAGTCATCCGGGTTAACAATAATACTGACAAAGGCATGGTTTTTGGCTGCGGCACGAACCATCGCCGGACCACCAATATCAATATTTTCAATGGCATCGTCTAGAGAGCAATCTTCGTTCGCAACGGTTGCTGCAAAAGGGTAAAGGTTGACCACAATTAGGTCAATTGGTGCGATGTCGTTATCCTGCATTACGTTATCATCAATACCACGGCGGCCTAATATACCGCCATGAATTTTAGGATGTAATGTTTTCACTCTGCCATCCATAATTTCTGGAAAGCCAGTATGTTTAGACACTTCCATCACCGGTATCATGTTTTCGATGAGTAATTTGGCTGTACCACCCGTTGATAGAATTTCCACACCCTTATTGTGAAGAGCTTTAGCAAATTCAATAATACCGTCTTTATCAGAAACGCTAATGAGCGCACGTCGCACCGGACGCTGAGTGGGGTCAGTCATAAGTCAGCCTTTTCAGGAATTTTTGTGAGCTTGGAATTATAACTGAGAGCTGTGATTAGTGAATGGTTAATTTCAAACATGTTAGCCCAAAGTAGTAATGTCCCCTTTGAACAAAGTTAAAATGTCCCTATTTGGGGCTGGGAATGTTACAAATGAGTCACGCAGAAGTCGACCGCCTTCAGGTCGTACAAAAGATTACCGCTAAACAGATAACACAA
>CAZYCY010000463.1:0-1866 GCA_964646145.1 uncultured Thiotrichaceae bacterium | reverse complement strand
AGAGATGCCCATAATCCTGAATAATAACTATGCCAGATAAACTTTGTAAAACTGATGTTTTAATTATCGGTGCCAGTGCATCAGGCTTAATGTGTGCAATTGAAGCCGGTAAACGTGGCCGTAACGTTATTGTGCTCGACCATGCAAACAAAGCTGGTAAAAAAATTCTTATGTCCGGTGGTGGGCACTGTAATTTTACCAATATAGAGGTTGATGCCAGTAACTTTATTTCACATAACACGCATTTTTGTAAATCTGCTTTAAGCCGTTATACACAGTGGGATTTTATTGCACTGGTTAATCAACATAACATCCCATGGCATCAACGTGAGCTGGGGAAATTATTCTGTAACAACAGCGCCAATGACATCCTTATTATGTTGCTTGATGAATGCAAAAAGGCAAAGGTAAAAATCATTCTTAATTGTGATATTAAAAAAATTAATCGACGTGTACATTCTGATTTTATCACCGAAACCAGCTTAGGAAAATTCCAGTCGCACTCACTGGTTATTGCCAGTGGTGGTTTATCCATTCCGAAAATGTGTGCTAGTCCGTTCGGCTATAAAATTGCTGAGCAGTTTGGTCACCATATCTGGACAACTTCTGCCGGTCTGGTGCCTTTTACTCTACAACCCCACGACAAAGAAAAGCTGGAAACATTATCTGGCATATCGGTAAGCAGTGTAGTCAGTAATAAACGTTGTCTGTTTAATGAAAATATTCTGTTTACTCATCGTGGTTTAAGTGGTCCTGCCATTTTGCAAATATCTTCTTACTGGCAACCGGGTGAAGCAATTATTATTAACCTGCTGCCTGGTATTGATGCCGTTGACTGGCTTGTAACACGGCAGCGCAGACAGGCAAAAATTAAATTGAAAACCATTTTGTCTGAGGTTTTGCCAAAACGGTTGATCCCAATATTATTAGGCGCAGATGCTGATAAGCCATTACAGGAAATATCCAGTAAAGGTTTTAGTAGCATTGCGCAGCAGTTGCAGCACTGGACACTAAAACCGAATGGCACCGAGGGCTATCGCACGGCTGAAGTCACCCTGGGTGGTGTTGATTGCAACGAACTGTCATCAAAAACCATGGAGTCGAACAGAGTCAGTGGCTTGTATTTTATTGGTGAGGTTGTTGATGTCAGCGGCTGGTTAGGCGGTTACAACTTTCAATGGGCATGGTCATCAGGCTGGTGCGCTGGACAGGTGGTGTAAAATCATGGATTGATCTGTGCTTCCCGTGTATTATGCATGATACGCGTGATGCAAATTTAAGAGGTCTAATAATGCACTACTCACATGAGCAAATAGCTGAAATGGACATTTTAATTCAGTACAATCTGGAAAGTACGCAACAAGGGATTAAGGTTCACTCCAAAGCCGGAAAAGATAAAATCGAGGCAGTGCAGCGTTTATATGACAAAGGTCTGGTGACGCAAATTGACGGTGGTTACCTCACCGATTTAGGCAGAAAGGCTGCTGAGCATACACAGGCGCTAATGTTACTGCTGGCACCGCAGCAGCAACGTATTGCAAGTTAGTACGGTAGACCGCTTGTAGAATCAATTTCACAGCGTAAGTCTTAGGAAAAATCTGTGGTGTTTTCATACGTCAGCACACTATTTTGTCCTCACAAAAAAATATTCCTGGTCATGAAATAACCGAGTTTAGAGGTGCCCTTAACTATCAACTAACTTTGCCTCCTATAAATTTCATGCTCGCCCCAGTTCCAGGTTTTTTCAAGCGGTTTGCCACACAAGGCAAACACTTCTACCGTCAATTCCGGCAAACGTAAAATCGCACAGCTATTATTAAACGCAGAACTGCCTGGGTTTATCACTAGAGTTCCCCCTAAAAACTC
>CAZYCY010000462.1:0-1886 GCA_964646145.1 uncultured Thiotrichaceae bacterium | reverse complement strand
GCCACTAAAGCGTGCAACTTCTTCGCCCTTTATAATCAAAATGACGGTTGGAAAACCTCTGACCTTATACCGCCCTGCCAGCTTCATGTTTTCACCTTCATCAACTTCTATTTTTGCCAGCTTTATTTTACCTTCGTATTCTTCTATCAACTGTTTTAATAATGGCGCAATAACCAGGCAGGGCGAACACCATTCTGCCCATAAGTCAATCAGCACCGGGGTTTCATGTGAGGCTAGTAGCACTCTATCGTCAAATCGCTCTAAATCAACATCGAATATTATTACTTCACTCAAAACGCTTGCACCTTAGTGTATTGAATACACTACACTAGTGATTAAAAGGGCGTACATTATACATCGTCGCCCAGGTTTCACGTTATAATGGCATATTTATTCACTCTTTAAATTTATACTATGAACTCTATCACCGTTGAACATCACGTTACCCCGGCAAAACTCGATGTATTATATGTCGATGACTGGCCATTATGGGAAAAGGGCATCTCTGAATTTGACTGGACTTATGATAAAAAAGAAACCTGTTACATTGTTGAAGGCAAAGCCGTTATTACACCCGAGAATGAAGCAGCAATAACTATTCAGGAAGGTGATATGGTTTTTTTTCCGAAAGGCATGAAGTGTGTGTGGAAAATCATCGAGCCCATCGAAAAGCATTATCTCATCGAAGATTAGCAATACGGAATTAAGATGGCACTTTGGCAACAATTACTGGCTGGCGCACTGGGTGTATTCATCCTCTTTATGATTTTTCCCGGCATCAAGGCCACCATGGAAAAAAGTAAAAATGCAGAAGAAAAACACTGGGGAACAGTCATTTTATTGGCAGCTGCGCTTATTGGTTTTGTGGCATTGATGGTTTACTCGATACAATAAGGGAATGTTAATTTTTGAAAAAAAACTTTAATTCAAACTGGCAGCACTAATCTTTGCTGAATTCAGGTTTTTTTAATAGTCTATTCGTCAACATAGACATTGTTGGTGCCTGCACAAACAATGAAAAAGTCACCACGCCAAAAGCGATCGACTGTATTGTCCACCAGTAATCAAGGCTTGTTGGTAACGACAGTGCCAACGCCAATGTCACCGCACCACGCAGACCACCCCACACCATAACGGTCTGTGATGAAAACGGCACTTTTAGTTTTTTAAAAGGCGCAAAAAATAACAATACACCATAAACGCTAATCGCCCTGGCAATTAGCAAAGCGACGATTGCTATCAGCATCGCCAACCATCTCTGCTCAAACATGCCCAGGGTGATGACCGCGCCCACTATTAGAAATACGCTAACATTTGCCACGTGCGCCAGCATACTCCATAAATACTTATTAGCCGTTTCTGTCGCCTGAAAACCCTCTTTTTTCCCTTCTGCTATTTTAGCATTGCTGACACTTAGGACTCAGGATTAAATAAGATGCGGAACTTAACGCCGAATTTTTGTTTCAGATTGGATGATCTCAAAAGGCGCATAGTTGCGCTACGCAACGATTTGAGATCATTCAAGCTGGAGCAAAAAGGCAAGTTAAGTTTCGTAAGTTATTTGATCCTGAGTCCTAAGCATTGAAAAACTTAATGCCGCCAGCAAGGTGGACATAATACCGGAAACCATAAAATGTTCCGCCAGTATAAATGAACCGTAAGCCACAACCAGGCTCATTACCCCGGTTAGCAAAGGCTGCTTAATGCCCTTCTGTAAAACACCAAACAGCAAACCTACAAATAAACCAATTAGCCCGCCACCAAAAAATATTTTAAGAAAATCAGCTATTACATCCAGTATTGAGCCAATGGTGCTTATTTGCTCCACAGCTTGTGTTATCTGTTTAGCGGTAATCTTTTGTACGACCTGAAGGCGGTCGACTTCT
>CAZYCY010000461.1:0-1890 GCA_964646145.1 uncultured Thiotrichaceae bacterium | reverse complement strand
CAAGCTGGAACAAAAAGGCAAGTTAAGTTTCGTAAGTTATTTGATCCTGAGTCCTTAGTAGGCTATTACGAAGATTAACAACGAAAATATGGCATATTTTAGGCTCCGAATTCATATTCACGAATTTATGGAGGTGCCCTGAAGATTAACCCGTTTCATTTTGTTTTTAAAACGTCGTTGTTTATAGTGGTTGATTAAACCATTCGTCGAACTATCGTGAATTTTCGTTGGTTCGTTATCATCCAGCTCCTGCAATATGCCAGAGGCCAATTGTTTGCCAAGCTCCACACCCCACTGGTCGAATGAATTGATGTTCCAGATTATGCCCTGAACAAAAATTTTGTGTTCATACAGTGCAATCAACGAGCCCAGTGTGGCAGGATCCAGACTATCAAACAAAAAGGTGCTGGTAGGTCGGTTACCGGGAAAGATTTTATTTGGCAACAGTATTTTTATCGCATCTTCGTCCAGTCCTTCTGCTTTAAGTTCGGCATAGGCTTCTTGCTCGGTTTTACCCTTCATCAAAGCTTCTGTCTGTGCAAATACGTTGGACATCAATGCCCGATGATGCCTGGCAATACAATAAAAATTTGAAACCGGTGCTAGAATATCCGCCGGTACCAGCTTTGTACCCTGGTGCAACAACTGAAAAAAGGCATGCTGTGCAGCTATGCCGATTTCTCCAAACAAAACCGCTCCCGTGGTGTAATCGACTAGCTGGTTCTGACGGTCTACACCTTTGCCGTTACTTTCCATGTCTGCCTGTTGCAGATAGGCGGGAAATTTATGCAAATGCTGGTCATAAGGCAGCACAACGGTGCTTTGTGCGTCAAAAAAATTGTTATACCAGATGCCAAGCAGCGCCATAGTAACAGGAATGTTTTTCTCTAACGGTGCCGTTTTAAAATGTTTGTCAGCTTCATAAGCACCCTGTAAAAGCTGATCAAAATTCTGCGAACCGATAGCGATAACAATAGGCAGACTGATAGCGGACCACAGTGAATAACGTCCACCGACCCAGTCCCACATCTGAAAGATGTTTTTTTCATCAATACCAAAGGCTTTGGCGGCTTTCACATTGGAACTGACCGCTGAAAAATGTTTGTCAATCTGGCTGTCATTACCGACATCATTTATATGCCATTGTCTGGCCGTTTCAGCGTTGACCATGGTGTCCTGAGTAGTGAAACTTTTTGATGCGATGATAAAAAAAGTCGTCGCAGGATTCAGCTTTTCCAGGGTGTCAGTAATATGGTTCTCATCAATGTTTGATACATAATGAATATTCAAATCATGCAGCGCGTAGGGTCTTAATGCTTCGGTAACCATCAATGGGCCAAGATGCGAGCCGCCTATTCCGATGTTGACCACATCGGTTATCGGCTGATGATGGTAACCTCGCCATGCACGTGTGCGAATTGCCTCTGCCAGTTTTTTTACCCGCTCATGCTCTTCACATATGCCAGGCATCACATCTTCACCATTAACCAGTACCGGCAAGCCATCTCTGTTTCTAAGGGCAGTGTGTAAAACCGCTCTGTTTTCGGTGTTGTTGATCTGCTCGCCATCAAACATCCTGCTAATCCATAAACCAATCTCACTATCATCTGCCAGTTGATAGAGCTGCTGCATAGTCTGGCTATTGATAATATTTTTTGAATAGTCGAACAGTATGTCATTTAGTTTTAGAGAAAACTTATCAAATCGCTGCGGGTCATCAGCAAACATATCACGCATGTGCGAATGTTTTATTTCATCGTAATGTTGATCGAGTGCTTGCCAGGTGGTCGAATGAGTTAATTTAGACATAAATAATTTTTGCATCTCTTCAGTTATTGGTAAGTTTTATTGTCATCGCTATTCACTAATCACAGCAGCTTAACAAACTTA
>CAZYCY010000460.1:0-1894 GCA_964646145.1 uncultured Thiotrichaceae bacterium | reverse complement strand
TTCAAACAACCCTGGTGATTACCTTGCAATTTACCCATGTTGCCAGCCTTAAAGACCTGCAAACACGCAAACTAATCTGTATAAAAACAAGTGCACATAAAATTTTAATTGCACTCGCAGAAAACCATGTCTACGCGGTTGATGATACCTGCACACATGAGGATGCGTCATTGAGCAAAGGTTCATTGCATGGTGATTGCGTGAAATGTCCGTTACACGGCAGCCGCTTTCGCTTGAGCAACGGAGCCGCCCTGGATGATCCAGCAGAAGAACCATTAAACACCTATACTGTCAAAGTTGAAGACGATAATATCCTTGTTGCACTGCCTAACTAAACCAACTCAATACTACAAGTACCCTATAAGATCACATGAACACCATAGAAGAGCTACTGCTAAAAGACCCGAAAACCATTATGCGCTCCATCATTCAGCGCATAGCCACCGGTCCTGATATGAGCAAAGACATTTCCCGCGAAGAAGCACGTGCAGGCATGAATGCTATTCTGGATAATGCCGTTGATCCAGTACAAGCAGCCATCTTCCTGATTGCCTTACGCATGAAGCGCGAAACCGATGATGAAAATAAAGGCATTCTCGATGGCATACGAGACAATGTTACTAGCATTACTGCAGAAGTCGATGAAGTGCTGGATCTGTCCGACCCTTATAATGGGTACAACCGTAGCCTGCCAGCCGCCCCTTTTTTACCCGCTGTACTGTCCGCATGTGGGGTGCCAACCCTGTCCCACGGCGTCGAAACCATGAGCCCAAAGTTTGGCATCACCCACCACCGGGTATTGAAAGCAGCCGGCAAAAACATCGGTTTAAGTGTATTGCAGGCAGCCAATCAACTGAGTAATAATAATATAGGCTGGGCTTATCTTGACCAGAAAGCGTACTGTCCGGCATTGCATAACTTAACGGGACTTCGCAGTAATATTGTCAAACGCCAGGCAATTACCACTGTCGAAGTATTAACCGGACCGGTTCGCGGCAAAAACAAAACACACTATATGTCTGGCTATGTACACAAACCCTATACTCGGGTTTATGCCATGTTGGCGCGCCATGCCGGCTTTGACAGTTGCCTGATGGTTCGCGGCGTAGAAGGTGGCATTATTCCGTCACTACGCCAGAGCGGAAAAGTTTTTTACTACCATGACAAAGCTGAAGAACGATCACAGGATTTCAGCCCGCTTGACATTGGCATTAATCAAACTCAGCGCGCCACACCTTTGCCCGACAAGCTGCCACCGGCACCAGAAAGCGAGGATGTGAGCGCACACTTTGACGCCGATATGGTTGCAAAAATGGCTGCTGATGTTGGCATGGCCGCGTTAAATGGCGAGCAAGGCTGCGCCTATGATGCCCTGGTATATGCAGCAGCGATTGCATTATGGCATGTCAAAAAAGCTGCTACTGTTAACCAGGCAGCAGACAGGGTGCGTCAGGTATTGAACGACGGCAGTGCATTGCAACACTTTAATGCAGCCCCATAAAATTATCGCAAAAAGACTATGCCTTTATCCGACAAGAAAAAACAAGAAACCCGTGACCGAATCAACCGCGATCCAGACTTTCGCGATGCCTTTTTAATGCAGGCGCGCAACATGTATAAAAAAGCACTGCAGTTTAATATTAAACTGGAAGATGAAATCAACCGCTTTGAACAAATACTGGGAACCGAGCCGAATGCTTATGCATTCATGGAACACGAGCCGGACGAAATCGACATATTTGAACGCTTACTGGATGCTTTCGACAGCCAGACACTCGAAGATGAAAAAAGTACCAGTACAATTAATTAACCCGGATATGCACTTATTAGCTAAATCCAGGGTAACTACTCAGCGTAATTTTGGAAAAGGATGCAGGTTATTGATTTTTAAGGA
>CAZYCY010000459.1:0-1897 GCA_964646145.1 uncultured Thiotrichaceae bacterium | reverse complement strand
TAGCTTAACTTAGTCTCAAAATGCGATACTGCCCCGACTTATTGAGAAGTTACCAAGAAAATGAAGTTGCAGTCATTATTTAGTTAACATGATGGACAATTATACCGGTACTGATGTTTCAAAATCATCTGTGCAAGTTTATATTCCAAAGGACAAACTGGATTTCGGATTTGCAAATATGCCTAATTGCCTTGTTGGCATGATTAGACTAGTCTAAAATCAGGTTAATTTAAAAAAGAAGTTGTTTGTGTTTGAATTTGGCACTTATCAGACAAAACTCATCTGCCTCAATTACTTAAACGTGTGGAGGAAGACGAAACTTTTATAATAACAAAACATGGGCGACCTGTTGCGGAGTTACCCCCTACCAATATTTGCTCAAAAAAAATGAAGAGCCACCATGGAGTGCATGAAATCTTTTCAGAAAGTACATGGATTGGGTGCAAGCATTAGGGGCTTAATTGAAGACTGACGTTAATGCCAGTAAGTTAAGGCTTTTGCCGTCATTCCCGCATGATACCCAGTCAAGCGTGGGCACAAGCTTTAGCGGGAATCCATGGCTGGTAGAGCCTGATATAACAGGCATTGTATTTACCGACCGATGGATTCCGTCTAAAAACATGACGGAATGACGGGCGTTATTGCTTAACTTACTGGCATTGAGACTGACGTAAATAACGTGAAGTTTGCTTTGGACTGTTCGTTTGCCATCAGTTGGTGTTTTGCTGCTGATGTGAAAGTTTTCCAGGATGATTTTGATATTATTTATTGTTATACGGTTTATCGATGATTAAGAAAAAACTTTTATTCATCGTCAATGTAGACTGGTTTTTTATCTCACATCGGCTTCCAATTGCTTCGAAAGCATTGGAAGAAGGTTATGAGGTTCATTTGATCTGTGCCATCACTGATGCTGATAAAGCTGAATGTCTTGAGAATGCTGGTCTGATTGTTCATCCACTTTCATTTTCACGTAGTGGTAGAAATATCTTCCGTGAGTTTTCTATTATTTTTAAGCTTTACCAGCATATCAAAAATATTAATCCAGATTTGCTTCATCTGGTGACCATAAAGCCAGTACTTTATGGTGGTATTCTTGCTCGTGCCCTTAATGTTCCAGCCGTGGTGTCAGCTATTTCAGGACTTGGTTTCTTGTTTGTGAAAAGACTTGACTTGCGCGTGCGTTTGTTGCGATATGCGGTGCTTTTTTTGTATCGCAAGGCCATGGGGCATGCTAATCAACAGGTGATTTTTCAGAACCCGGCTGACCGGGATGCACTTGTTAAAGCAGGTAGGGTAGACAAAGGTAAAACGCTGTTGATTCGTGGTTCTGGCGTTGATCTTCGCCGTTACCCGGTGAAACCAGAGCCTAGTGGTGTCCCCGTTGTTGTTATGGCATCAAGATTGTTAAAAGATAAAGGTGCTCATGAGTTTGTTGATGCCGCCAGACTGCTTTTATCACAGGGTGTGATTGCACGCTTCTGGTTAATTGGTGAACCGGATCAGGAAAACCCTGAAAGTATTACTGCGGAAACTGTTCGAGTCTGGCAGCAAGAAGGTATTGTCGATTGTCTGGGTTTTCGTTCGGATATTGCTGAATTATTTTCACAGGCTCATATTGTTGTTTTGCCATCATATTATGGTGAGGGTTTACCAAAGGTTCTCATCGAGGCAGCGGCTTGTGGACGCGCAGTGGTGACCACTGATATGCCCGGCTGTCGTGATGCCATCGAACCGGATGTGTCCGGGCTTCTGGTTCCTGCACGCGATACGGGGGCACTGGCGCAAGCGGTAGGTCGTTTAATTGAGGATATCTCTCTACGTCAACAGATGGCGGAAGCAGGGCGTGCTTTGGCTGAACGTGAATTTGGTATTGATAAGGTGGTTGCCACACATC
>CAZYCY010000458.1:0-1909 GCA_964646145.1 uncultured Thiotrichaceae bacterium | reverse complement strand
GGGCGTGCGTCGAATGGTAGCAATTTAGTCAAACTCCGTGCGGCATTTCCAGGCTTTACCAGGTTGAAGCCTTTTATAATACGTTTTGCAAACACGGCCAATGTGACAGCATCTGTTATGCAAATCTTGAAGAACAAAGGTCTTGATCAAGCCACATACGAACAGTGCCACCAATTATCGGAAAGCCTTCCCAGCAATTCAAAAGTGAAAAAACATCTGTCAGACTGGTTACAACGACATATAGAAATCCAGCGAAACATAAGCTCTTTGCCGTTATTGGTCAGCAGTGACATTATCGAATCGCTATTCGGGAATTTCAAACATGTTATCGAACGCAGCCCTCAGGCAGACATGAACCGCACTGCATTGCTAATCCCAGCCCTTTGTGGATACCCGGATGAAGCAATAATTGCAAAAGCTTTAAGTCTCAAGTTATTTATTGACAATCCCTAAGGACTCAGGATTAAATAAGATGCGGAACTTAACGCCGAATTTTTGTTTCAGATTGGATGATCTCAAAAGGCGCATAGTTGCGCTACGCAACGATTTGAGATCATTCAAGCTGGAGCAAAAAGGCAAGTTAAGTTTCGTAAGTTATTTGATCCTGAGTCCTAAGCAACCTGAAAAGATTTAAGTGTTTAAATTCTGATAGTATTCAATCAAAATTTTAGCCACTTCAGGACGTGAAAATTCTTTTGGTGGGGCTTCGCCATTGCCTAGCATTTCACGAACTTTGGTGCCTGATAATAAAATAAAATCTTCTTTTTCATGGTCAGGTGCTTCACACATCATGACGACTTTATCTAATTTCTTAGAGTAAGCAGTGTGATCTGCTTTAAATATTTCGATTTCTAAAGCTCCTTCTGGTACGTCATCATCAAAAATAGTTTGTGCATCGAAGGCACCGTAGTGATCGCCAACGCCCGCATGGTCACGGCCAATGATGAAATGGGTTGCACCCATGTTTTGACGGAATACCGCATGTAAAACACCTTCACGAGGACCGGCATATAACATATCAAAACCGTAGCCAGTAACCATGGCGCTGTTGGCAGGGAAGTACAGTTCAACCATTTTACGAATGGCAGCATCACGAACAGGTGCTGGAATGTCGCCAGGTTTTAATTTACCTAATAACATGTGGATAACCAGACCATCACAACCTAAACGCTCCATTGCCATGTGACAAAGTTCTTCGTGCGCAAGGTGCATCGGGTTACGGGTCTGGAAGGCAACGACTTTTTTCCAGCCGCGTTCAGCAATTTCATTACGAATTTCAACCGCAGTACGGAAAGTATCAGGAAATTCAGTCTGGAAGTAGGAGAAGTTTAAAACCTGGATTGAGCCGGAAAGACAAACTTTACCTTGCTCAATAAACGCATCTACACCAGGGTGAGCTTCATCAGGAGATGGACGGTAAACTTTTTCAGAAATTAATTTGATATCGTCATCAGAAAACTCTTCAACCGCTTCAACGTTCATTACCGCTACTACAGGATGACCTTCAACGTTAGGGTCTTTTAGTGCAATGCGATCACCAGCTTTAATGCCCCCAGCATCTTTAACCAGATTTAAAACGGGTGTGGGCCAGAATAGACCGGATGTGGTTTTCAAGTCAGTTGCAACGGAAAGTGCATCTGCTTTATTCATGTAGCCGGTTAACGGGTTGAAGTAGCCAGCGCCCATCATAACTGCATTGGCGGCAGTTGCAGAGCTGACAACGATGGAAGCCAGACCTTCTGCTTCTTTTTGTAAAGCATCGTTTTTAGCCGAGTCATATACAAATAAAGGGTTGAGTTCGTCAGAACCATGAGGTTTAATCATGTATTTTCTCCAGTCGATTATTATGCTGGTCTTTTTTGAGCCAGCTAAGTTGTTTGTTGTGTTTTTTCGTAAATTAACCACTTAG
>CAZYCY010000457.1:0-1919 GCA_964646145.1 uncultured Thiotrichaceae bacterium | reverse complement strand
ATATTCTCCGTACTCAAAAATGCCCGTTTAGAGTGCGTAGATTTTCGTCAAGGGCAAGGCGCAAAAACGCAGTAATAGTGGGCTATTGCAAGGTTTTTCAACGTAGCCATTGGCGAAAATATGCGTGCTATAAACGGGCATTTTTGAGTACGGAGCTTGTATAAACAAGCTAATCAGCAGAGTGCAGGGGTATAACATGAATATTTCGTAACTACTCAGCGTGATTTTAGAAAAGGACGCAGGTTATTGATTTTTCAGGACGCTGTAAATACGTCCATGTACGCTCTACTGCAACATCCATGTTGCAGATGCCTGAAAAATCAATAACCTGCATCCTTACCCGGGTAACACGCTGAGTAGTTACAATATTTCTTTAACAAATGAACTGCCCGATTATGTTTCAACTCAGGTTGCATCGGGGCTTTATAACTTAGCCAGTGAAGTCATTCGAGAGGCGTTGAGAAATCAAATTAAAAGATCCATGACAGAGCAGTTGAGCATACGACTGTTAAACCTAAAAAAATCAGTTGAATCTACTGCGGATGCCTAATGCACTGAATCTTAACGACTTTCCAGAATATATTGAACTCACCGTATGGGTGATACGCTTTCCTCCAATATAACCTGTAAAGTCGTTAATCTTCAGCACCTTAGTCACCCTCGCTACGATTCAACTGATTTTTTTAGGTTAAATAGTCGTCAACAGATTAAAGACGGCGATATGCTTTTAGCTGACAGCCAGTATTTTGATGGCAAGCGTGAAAAAATTTGCAATAGCCCACTCACGTGCCCATGTTGATAATAATGTGCGCCTTAATCTGAGCTATTTTGAATCTCAATCTTCACCTCCAGAATAAATAGAGACGCCCTTAAGTGTTGCGCCACACGGTGGTCTAGCCTGCGGTGATGCCAGTTATTTTGTATTTGAAAACTATGTGGAGGTTTACGATATTGATGAAAACAATCAAGCGGTTTATGTACACATGGTTTCAGAAGGGCATCGACAATGGCAAATTATTTTTGCGGAACGACAGTAAACATAAATATATTACTTGAAATAGAAATGCCGTCACTGCCAACAACAAATCAACCAATAACAAAGGCTACCCGAAAAACGGGCAGCCTTTGTTATTGGTGGGATGGCGGGAACTTAACTGTTAATGTAATGCATTGAATTTTAAGTATATTTGTTTCCGAGACTATCTTTGATGTTACTAACAGTGTTACTAAAAACTAAAGTCATCGCCATTATCACTGCTCTCTAGCACCTATAGAGCTTTACAATTATATTGCCAATCATGCTATATTAATATTTAATACAGGCTGTAATTAAGGTAATGTCATGGCAAGAAATACATCGGTTACATTAGGTGAGCATTTTGATGAGTTTGTGCTTGAAAAAATCAATGCAGGGCGATTTCAGTCGGTGAGCGAGGTAGTGCGTGCTGGCTTGCGAAAACTAGAAGAAGATGAAACAAAGCTACAAATTCTTCGAGATAAATTGCAGGCGGGTGAAGATAGCCCTTTAGTTGAAAATTTTAACGGGGAAAATTTCATCAAAGAGTTACACAAAAAACACCTTAAATGGCAGCGAAGTATCGTATAAGCTCGCTTGCACAGGATGACCTAGAGACAATTTGGCTTTATACCTGTGAAGTGTGGAATATCACTCAGGCTGATAATTACCTTGAAGCCATCATTCAACGATTTGACTAGTTAACTGAAAACCCTAAGCTGGGTAAAGCACGCGATGATGTGAAACAAGGATATTTTTGTTTTCCCGAAGGGTTACACCTTATTTTTTACATCATTAAAAATAACCAGATTGAGATAATCGGTGTACCACATCAACGTATGGATATTATTGAGTATTTAGCATGACAAATACGAAAGGGATGTTTGAAGCATGAAGTTCAACG
>CAZYCY010000456.1:0-1930 GCA_964646145.1 uncultured Thiotrichaceae bacterium | reverse complement strand
CTAAGGTGCTGAAGGTTAAAGTTCAAGGGCAAGCTCATCTTATTCAAGTGTTACTATGGTTCTCATGGACTTGTTATTGCGCAAAAACAACACCTCAACCCTGTCACCAATACGCAGTTGATCCAATGCATCCAGCAAAGATTCCGTATCCTGCACCTTATGACCGCCAATATGCTGGATGATATCACCAACAATGAGTTCATTATCTCTCAACCTGCTGGTTCCGCGAAGCCCTGCTTTTGCAGCCGCAGAATTTTCTTCTACGGTTAGAATTAACACGCCATCGATCTCCAGCTTTTCTGTAATTAATCGGCTGATGCGATCATCAATACTGATACCGAGTGATGGTCGCTGGTATTTTCCATGTGCAATAAGTTTTGGTACCACTCGATTAACCTCATCGACAGGTACGGCAAAGCCGATGCCTACATTAGCACCGGAGGGGCTGTAAATAGCGGTATTGACCCCGACCAGTCGCCCTGCACTGTCCAGCAAGGGACCGCCAGAATTGCCTGGATTAATGGCAGCATCGGTCTGGATCAAATCTCTGATGATTGAACCATCATCATCTCGAATACTGCGGTTAAGAGCAGACACAACGCCAGTGGTAAGCGTGTGATCCAGTCCAAAAGGGTTGCCTATAGCAAACATGGATTGCCCCACTTGCAAGTCATGACTGGAACCGATGAGTAAAGGTGTCGGTGGATTAACCGGAACAGGCATACGTAAGACCGCAATATCGTGAGTTGGGCTAACACCAACCAGCACCGCTCTGAAACTGCGTTGATCGTTGAGGCGGATATGTATTTCGGAAGCGCCTTTGATGACATGATAGTTGGTCACGACATGACCATGTTTATCCCAGACAAAACCAGATCCTGTGCCTCGTGGCATGCGGGTAATATCTCGTCTCCAGAAATTTACACGCTCAGCCAGCGTGGTTATAAATACCACCGAAGGACTGGCCTGACGAAAGATTTCGATAGTGGTTTGTTCTGCAGCAGCTAATTCACCCCGCGCAACGACAGGGCGTGGTTCGGCGTCCATGCCTGCCCACCATACTTGAAAAGGCGGCAATAGATATATCACAAATAGAAAGACTAGAAGGACATACAGTAAATTACGAATTGTGTTTAACATATCGGCAGTATCGCAGTCAGCGATTGAGTGTTTGTGATTGTCACTGAGCTTCTATTCTTAGGCTAACGAGACTGTGAAAGTATTCGTGGAACGTATAAAAATGGTTAAAATTCCCCATATTTTGTTCAAAAATTCAGCCAATAGCCCACTATTACCTTAATTTTTGAACAAAATCTATGAAATTTTTCCACATTTTTATTTCGCCCCAGAACACTTTCACAGTCTCTAACGCTTTTCAATATTTTCTTGTTTTTTCCCCTGAGTAGCTAATGCTATTTCCAGGGCGGTCTCTAAGCGTATAGTGCGCCCAGTCAAATCTTCCAGACGTTTTTGCTGGTCAATAACGGTGATTGCCAACGCTTCTACTTTGGCATCCATTTTAATCACCTTTGTGATTCCGTCCCACATTTTATCAACCACGCTCATTATCGCCCTCTCGCCTCTGCTTCCATTTTTCTTATCCGTGTGTTTGATAAGGCAACAAAAGCTAAAGCGGCATCAATTGACTTAACGGCGTTTTCTGTTGCTTTGTTCATTTCATTAATCATAGCAAGCAGAGCCTTTTCATCCTGACCCGGATCGTATCCTGCAGCAGCCAGACGCATAAATTCGCTGGTTTTCATCCCTGCCTCTCTCGCTTTTGCTACTATTTTCTTTTTTTCTACCGGAGTCATGAGTACCGGGACTCTTTCTGTTGCAGGCATTGCTAAAACCTCTCTGTTATACACATGTGCTGACTATGTGCTTATTATAGCAAAAACAGGCAATAAACAAATCCACAAAACATCAA
>CAZYCY010000455.1:0-1969 GCA_964646145.1 uncultured Thiotrichaceae bacterium | reverse complement strand
TTAATACAAAGTGTTGACACTACTGTCTCATTAAAAGATCTGTTCTGTTCACTTATTGCTCGTTACTTATAAGCTGATATGTATCAACAACAGCAATAAGATAAAATGTATGATGCGGTTGAACCTCGTGGCAGAGACAGCTAAACACAAATTGCTCTCGCCAGGTTTATAGTCGTTACATTTGCCAATTAGCAATACGATGGAGAATCCACCATGCCCGGTCATATGATCACATTTACCTATTTGTCGCAGGAAGATCTGTTAAAAGCAGGTTGTTTTGATGTCCGTATGGCAATGGAAGTAGCAGAAAAAACCATGCTGGCTTTTCAGCAGCATCGTATATTATTCCCGGAAAAGATTGTGCAAATCTTTGATCAGTCCTCGCAGGATCGTATCAACTGCTTACCAGCGACCTTGCTGGATGACAAAATATGCGGGGTAAAATGGGTTTCTGTGTTTCCGAGAAACCCGGCACTGTACGACGCGCAAAATCTGTCTGCTATCTTTGTGCTTTCGGAGATTAAGAAAGGGTTTCCTGTTGCCGTGATGGAAGGTACGCTAGCTTCTAATATGCGGGTTGCCGCGATGGGTGGCGTAGCGGCAAAACATCTGTCACGCAAGGACAGTGAAGTCATAGGCTTCATTGGTGCTGGTGAGCAGGCGAAAATGCATTTATTGTCAATGAAAGTGGTTAGGCCCAGGCTGAAAGAATGCCGGGTGGCGGCAAAAACAGTGGCAGAAGAGCAGCAGTTTATTAAAGAGTTATCCCCCTTGTTCCCTGATATGTGCTTTGTTGCTGCCAATACACATGCTCGTGCCGCCATGGAAGATGCAGACATTCTGGTTACCGCAACCAGCGTGCAGGCACCACTGCTTAAGGCAAGCTGGATGAAGCCGGGCGCTTTTTACAGCCACATCGGTGGCTGGGAGGATGAATACGAGGTGGCGTTGCAATGCGACAAAATCGTTTGCGATGACTGGGATACAGTCACCCATCGCACCCAGACATTGAGTCGCATGTATGCCGAAGGGCTGCTCTCCGGTACTGACATCCATGCCGATCTGCACGAACTGGTTTCAGGTCACAAACCCGGTCGTGAGTCTGAAGACGAGCGCATTTATTTCAATGCCGTTGGTCTGGCCTACATTGACGTCGCCATTGGTCTTGCCATGTACCAGCGGGCTATTAGCGCAGGCAGCGGACAAACACTTGATCTGCAGCAAAGTATGATCTTTGAACACGAGGATATAATGCAACAGGTGAGATTGTAAAACCTGCTATTTATCGCTGCATACTGTGACTGAATGCAAGATGATCAAGTTATTTATTGACAAGCCCTTAGTAAGTACCCGGCCACTCATTTAGGTCTTAACCATGTTCAAGCGTCTTGATAAAAACCCGGAAAACCTGGTGTCGATTTTCATTGACGGCAAACCATTTAGCGTAGCCATCGGCGAAACGGTAGCGGCGGCAGTGCTTGTTAGCGGGATTAGATACACGCGCAGTACACCGGTTTCCAACACGCCTCGCGCCCCGTTCTGTTTGATGGGCGTGTGTTATGAGTGTCTGATGGTAATCAATGGCCAACCAAATCAGCGCGCCTGCAGAGAATATGTGCGCGAAGGCATGCGCATTGAAAGTCAGCGTGGCACGGGAACCTTAGCGCAGAAAATTCTGTAGAATGATCGCAAGTATAGAGCGTTGCATAAGTATTCGCAGTGTGTACTTTTGAAACACGCCGTAAATATATCCCTATAGGCTTGACGGTAGCATCCATGCTACCGACAGTTTAAAAAGCACACACTGCGAATACTTATGCAACGATTAATATATAGATGAAACAACACTACTCACTGGTGATTATTGGCGCAGGTCCCGCTGGACTATCTGCCGCCGTAGTCGCGGCGCAACACGGTGTTGATGTTGCCTTATTAGATGAGCAGAGCGCACCGGGCGGTCAGATTTACC
>CAZYCY010000454.1:0-1975 GCA_964646145.1 uncultured Thiotrichaceae bacterium | reverse complement strand
CAACAGCTCGCCGCACATTGCTTAATTTGGTGTAATTCTTCGACTGAACTATTATCCTAAAAAAATCAGTTGAATCGTAGCGAGAGCGATCAAGGTGCTGAATATACAGGACTTTTTCGGTTATTTTGAGCGAAAGCGTATCACCCATACGGTGAGTTCAAAATATTCGAAAAAGTCCTGTAGATTCAGTGCATTGGACGCTCGCAGTAGGCTCAACTGATTTTTTTAGGATTATTAACCCTCAGCCGAGCGATTATCGGTAGCACCGTCACAACCTCTGTTATTATACACATAAACCTTGTTTAAGCAGGCACGTTTTGCCTGTGCCCCAGGACCACCGCATATAAATGGCACGTAAAAACAATAGCTTGCATCCGTTTAAATATTGACATTCTGAATTTTTATCATATTGCCAAGACATTGAACATTTGATGCACTTACTCTAACGAATTCAGATGATACTCTCAATTGATTCGTAACTTCTCAATAACCCGTGGCAATCGCAAAACAATTAAAAAAATACTTGACAGGGTTTTGGGTTAAAAAGTTAAAAAAGCAGTAACTACTCAGCGTATTATCCAGGTAAGGATGTAGGTTATTGATTTTTCAGGCATCTGCAACATGGATGTTGCAGTAGAGCGTACATGGACGTATTTACAGCGTCCTTAAAAATCAATAACCTGCGTCCTTTTCCAAAATTACGCTGAGTAGTTACAAAAAGCAGTCCTATCTTTGGTCTGCTTTGCCGGTCATCCTCACTACTCTTACCCTGTTTAGTTGCAAGGGCAAGATGCTTTTCACGCGGAAAAAGACCATTGTTTACAGGCTGGTCTTGCCGCTTCTTCTTATGTGACGGTGGATGATAGCGGTGCACGCCATCAGGGTAAAAATGGTTTTGTCACGCACATCGGTAATAACTTGTTTGGCTGGTTTCAGAGTACCGGCTCAAAAAACCGGATAAACTTGTCGCAACTGCTCAGAGCCGGGAAAACGGATTATTATTTGAGTGCAGCGGCTTTGCGTTACATGCAACAGCAAGGCTTGCCTGAAAAGCCCTTTGAACAGCTCAGTCAGTTAACAGGCAAATCCTTTGCCGATAAAGAGGCATGGCTTGGATTACTTGATCAGCTGTGCATAACAAGCTTGCGCCATCAACGCATGGCGACTGAAGGCGCATTACTGGGCAGTGTGTTACGACACGGTCTGTGTGATGATCTTACCATCGTCAGTGATGATGCAGGGCAGTTTAATGTCTTGTTACATGCCCTATGCTGGGTGCATACCGAACGACTCATCCATAAAATGTTGCCTCTCAATGACACGCAGCGACAGGAGATAAAACGAATAAGAGGTCAAATCTGGGCCTTTTACGCTGACTTAAAGCGCTATAAACAAAAACCGGATAACCGCCAGAAAAAAATACTGCAGCGCCGCTTTGATAAGATATTTACCCAAAAAACCAGCTATGCCACCTTAAATCAGGCAGTAAAGCGAATCCATAATAATAAAGCAGAATTATTAGTGGTGCTTGATCGAGCTGAAATCCCTTTGCATACCAATGGCAGTGAAACGGATATCAGGGATTACGTGAAGAAGCGAAAAGTCAGTGGCAGTACGCGAAGTGATGAAGGCAGACGCTGCCGCGATACTTTCACCAGCTTGAAAAAAACCTGCCGCAAACTGGGTATCTCGTTTTGGTATTACTTAATGGATCGTTTGGGTATTGGTGAGCAGGGCATTGCTC
Organism: uncultured Thiotrichaceae bacterium; assembly: GCA_964646145.1. Taxonomy (GTDB): domain Bacteria; phylum Pseudomonadota; class Gammaproteobacteria; order SZUA-229; family SZUA-229. The sequence continues at coordinate 231 of CAZYCY010000454.1, read as the reverse complement.
CATTGCCCGATATTATTACCGAACGGGCTGCGATTGCCACGGGTTATTGAGAAGTTACCATACCTTACCTGGAATTTATACATAAGACCGGAGAAGAACCCTTTAATCTTGGCTAACTTAATATCCAAATCCTGCCTTATTTTCTCGATGCTCACAAATTGAGTCTCTAATGTTGAAATTTTGTAACTACTCAGCGTATTATCCAGGTAAGGATGTAGGTTATTGATTTTT
>CAZYCY010000453.1:0-1987 GCA_964646145.1 uncultured Thiotrichaceae bacterium | reverse complement strand
CCCTTAAAAATAACAATATTTTAATGCGTTCGCCCTGGGGTAATGCCCCGTTCTTTAGTTTGTGAACGCCACATCGGCTATTTTTTTATGCCATGTAAGAGCACCCAGTCGTCTTCATAAACAGGGTCATTCATTTCAAAAAATACAGCATAAGCCAGGCGCACAGGTTGTAACTGTTCTTTTAAAATACCTGACAATACAATCTTGCCTTTTGTTTTTGTGTGTTCGGCAAGCATGGGGGCCAGCTCAACAAGTGGACCGCTGAGGATGTTGGCAATGACAATATCGTATTGTGTATGCAGTCGTTGTTTATGGAAATCATCAGGCAGGAAGGCGGTTATTTTCTTCTTAACGCAGTTAATTGTCGCGTTATCTAGCGTGGCGGTTAAAGCTTGTGGATCAATATCAACGCCATCAGCATGATTTGCGCCCAGCAGACAGGCGGCAATAGATAACACCCCGGAGCCACAACCATAATCAAGAACAGTCTCCTGCTCTTTATTGTTTTTACTGATGTTTTGATCCAGCCAATGCAAGCATAATGATGTCGTTGGGTGAGTGCCGGTGCCAAATGCCAACCCCGGGTCCAGCCTAAGATTAATTGCTTCCGGTTCAGGTGGTTTGACGTGTAAAGGGCATATCCACAGGCGTTGCCCAAAGGACATGGCATGAAAATGCTTCATCCACGCGCGCGTCCAGTTTTGATCTTTTAGTATTTGTGTTGTGCAATTGTAGTGCGTATTGTTCAGGCAATGTTTTATTTTTTCAAGCAGGCTTTGTTGATTGCTATCGAAAGCAAATAAACCGATAATGAAAACTTTGTTCCATATCGGTGTTTCATCAATCCCAGGTTCAAGAATGGGTTGGTCAGCTGCATCGGTTAAGGTGACCGTTTGCGCACCGGCACTGAATAAACAGTCTTCAGCCAGTTCCGCATGGTCCTTTGTGGTGTTAATGGATATTTGTAGCCAGCTCATATTGGTGTGTTTATATGTGGGTCAGGATTTAGGTTATACGCAATAAGTAATTATAAAAGGCACACATCGGGCTAAAATCAAGGGTATGAGTCACTATGCCTGGAACTTGGAAAAGAACACTGAATTAATCAAGGTTCGTAATATGAGACCTCAGCATAACTCAAGCACAAATTAAAACGGCTAATTATTTCCAATATTTCTGTCAAAATATCGCGCAATAGCACACTATTACACTCAATTTTGCCAAAAATCTTGAAAAAACCATCTCATTTTTCTTTGCACCTGACTTATGCTGAGGTCTCATATCTTTTGAGCATGTAAATATTCGCAGGTCAGAAATGGATCTTGAATTATTACAGGAACGAGCATTAATTGAAGGTTTGCCATATCAAATATTAATGTCTCGGACAAGCTCCTCGTGTGTTGTACAAATACGTGGCTGGCAGGCTGACCGATAAAAGCGTATAACAAGCAAATACACTCGGACGAAAAAGCGCTAGAGAGTCATATTTATGGATATGCAATTTTATCAAGATGCAAAAAAATCACTTAAAGCACAGGATTATAAAGCAGCTGAGCGAGATTTTAAAAAAGCTCTGGACGCAATGGCTGACCATGATGAACAATATTCTAATGTATTGTCGCATTATGGCATGGTACAGGTGCTCAATGCTAATGAAAACGGTCTGCTGCTGTGCCGAGAGGCAGCCAGTAACGAGTTGCTTGATGGTGAAGTATTTCTGAACTTAGCCTGTGCTGAGTGGTATAGTAAAAATCGCAAACGTGCTATTGAGGCAATTAGGCATGGCATGAAAATTGATGGCAAAAACCAGCGCCTGGTTCACGCCTGTTCTGGGCTTGATTGCCGAAAAAAGTGCTGTTTTTCTTTTTTATCGCGTAGCCACAAGTTGAATCGCCTATTTGGCAGGCTTATGCGGCGTGCCACACCCGAGATAACGGTGCATAGTTTGCTTTATTAAAGGGCATCTCTAAAGTACTTTGTTCTGGCT
>CAZYCY010000452.1:0-1990 GCA_964646145.1 uncultured Thiotrichaceae bacterium | reverse complement strand
CCATCACGCCGGTCAATAAAATTATTGATCAACAAAATGTCATGCAAACCAAAAGCCAGCATGGGAATACCAACCAGCAGCATTAAATAGGCATCCAGACTTTTTTGTTTGTTGTAAGTATGCAGCAGATAATAAATTGCGTAACCGCCTACAATCATCACAAAGCTATCCCACACGCTGTAGCCAATATGTAGAACATTGGCAATATCCGGTAAAAAAAAGATGCCTGTTCCAAACACAGCAAGTGGCAAGATAATTTTTTCAACTTTACTGTTCCCAATGCCAACATAACGGTGAATGAAAAAAATCATGGTCACAATAGTCCAACCCAGAGTGACCAGGATCATGGCTTCCCAACGTCAGGTGTATATACGATTAGTTGCACAATAACAGACAGCAATAATGTGAGTGACAGCACGTCGATAACCGTTTCGGTTGGTGGTGTGGTGGCGGACGCAGGACCTGATCAAACCGTTAATGCCGGCGATCTCGTTTATCTGGATGGCTCGGCCTCAACAGTGGGCCCCGGTGCAGGCATCACATATTTCTGGACCAAATGGAGTAGTGTTACCAACCCTATCACCCTTGATGACCGCACAGCAGAACGCCCTTCATTTATCGCACCTACTGAAAATCATGCTCAAACAGTACAATTTGTCTTATCAGTAAGCGATGGCACCAGAACAGGCGGTAGCGGCCCGGATTATGTATCGATTTTTGTCAACGCATCCAGTTTCAATACTGACTTACAATAAAATAGTAGAGCAACCCCGTATGCTTAGGACTCAGGATCAAATAACTTACGAAACTTAACTTGCCTTTTTGCTCCAGCTTGAATGATCTCAAATCGTTGCGTAGCGCAACTATGCGCCTTTTGAGATCATCCAATCTGAAACAAAAATTCGGCGTTAAGTTCCGCATCTTATTTAATCCTGAGTCCTTAATATTGGGCTGCTCGTCTTTACCAACACAACAACCACCGGCCTTAGCTGGCGGTTTAGTATGTTAGACTAAAATCTGAGGCTCTATGTGAATCGTAACGCGAATGGCTAAGACGCAAAGATTAAGGTTTACTAAGGAGAAGGCTGATTACCCGACATTCAGCCTTCTCCTTAGTAAATAAGCAAAAAATACACCAAACCAATAGCGGCACTGGTAGCTATCACGGTGACAATGCCTACCTTATATCTAAACAGGGCAATAAACGCTGTAATACCAATCAATGCCGAAAACCAGTCAAAATGCCCATCAAAACCTTGCGGCCACAACACATGATAAGCAAAAAAAGTGGCAAGGTTTAAAATCACCCCAACCACTGCTGCGGTTATACCGGTTAGCGGAGCGGTAAATTTAACGTCATCTCTGCTTGCTTCAACCGCAGGACCGCCTAACAAAATAAAAAGAAAAGAAGGCAGAAAGGTAAATATGGTGGCAACAGTGGCGCCCGCTACACCTGCTAAAAACAACGACTCCGGGCCAAAAATCTCTTTTGTCCAGCCACCGACAAAACCAACAAAGGCAACCACCATAATCAGTGGTCCGGGTGTGGTTTCGCCCAGCGCCAAGCCATCAATCATCTGCGTTCCCGTTAACCAGCCATATTGCTCAACGCCGCCTTGATAAACATAAGGTAAAACCGCATAAGCACCACCAAACGTCACCAGTGCCGCTTTGGTAAAGAACCAGCCCATTTGTGTGAGCGTACCCTGCCAGCCATAGTGATACATCAATATCGCCATGACCGCGCCACCAATGAATAGACCGATTAACAGGAAGGTAACAAAGCGACTCCACTTGAAGCGCGCGTGTTCGGGTGCCGGCGTATCATCATCAATAATCGCAAGTCCGTAGATTTCCTTTGAAGCACCATGACCCGCGCCTGCTTTGAAATATTCTGGTGAAACACGTGAGCCCAGATAAGCAATAATGCCCGCGGCTAATACGATATAAGGAAAATACACGTCAAAAGCAAAAATAGCGATAAAAGCCA
>CAZYCY010000451.1:0-1995 GCA_964646145.1 uncultured Thiotrichaceae bacterium | reverse complement strand
GAGAAGTGACACACGGATGTGTCGTTTACGCACCTAAGGATGGAATTAATAGAGGCACCCTAAATACTAAACAGGCTTTTTGCGTTTAATGTGGTTTGTCGGGCAATAATCTCGGGTTGCTCATTTCTTAATGCTGCAATAACATTCAGTGTGTTGACCAGATAAGCAGGCTCATTTCTTTTGCCAGCATTTTTTTGATCACTCTGATCCGGTGCGTCAGTTTCTATTAATAATGACGTTAACGATATTTCTTTGGCAACTGCTTTTATTTTTTTTGTTTTGTCATAAGTCACACTGCCACTAATGCTAATGAAAAAATCTAAATCAATAAGTTGCTTCGCCTGCTCAAGACTTCCGGAATAGCTATGCACCATACCGGTCAATTTTTTAAATTTTTTTATTGTCTTGATGACGACTTCATTTGCTTTCACCGAATGGATGACTACGGGTAATTGTTGGTTTTCTGCAATAGCCAGTTGTGCTTCAAAAAAATACAACTGTGTTTTTTTATCGATCTGTTGTCGGCGAAAGTCGAGTCCACATTCTCCCACTGCAACAGGATGATTTATCCCGATGTATTTTTCAAGTCGTGCGAGATCCTGTTGCATGTGATCATTTAACCAATAGGGATGCAGCCCGTAACAGGCGTGCAAGTTTTTATAGCTAGCGCATAATGTATTGATTCTGTTCCAGTGTTCTTTTTCAGTGCCGGGTATCACAATATCGCTAATGTTATTTTCTAGTGCGCGCTGCATAATCTGCGGACGATCACAGTCAAATACTGCAAAATCAAGGTGACAGTGTGAATCAATTAATTGCATAACTGATGTGTAAATGTTCAATAAATAGAGGAAAAATAACCCGGACGGTCATCTCTAACATCGGGAGAAATCTTATACCTCAGTGGCATTAGATTTCTTCGCAGGAGCAAGATGATAAAGCCAATTTTCCAGGGTTTATTGAGAAGATACACTGGACTCCATTTTATTGCAGGAGCAAAAAAGACCGATGTGAATCGGTCTTTTTTGTTAAGGACAACGCTATTAATACCGTCCTTTTATTCGTAGCCAAGCTGATCAAATCTATTTTGAATTTTCAATCATGCGGTGAATGATAGGCGTCAATATTAGCTCCATAGCAAGACCCATTTTGCTACCCGGTATTACCATGGTGTTACGACGTGACATAAACGAGTATGGAATCATGGACAAAAGGTAGGGAAAGTTGGTATTGAACTTTTCTGGCTGCTTAAAACGAATGACAATAAAACTTTCATCAGGTGTTGGAATATCACGAGCAATAAAAGGATTAGATGTGTCAACGGTAGCAATACGCTGAAAATTAATGTCGGTAAGTGAGAATTGCGGGGTGATATATTTCACATAGTCACTCATGCGGCGAAGTATGGTGTCAACAATAATCTCTTCTGAATAACCACGTTCAGCGTTATCGCGATGAATTTTCTGAATCCACTCAAGATTCACACTGGGTACAACACCCACTAACAGGTCAACGTGTTTAGCAACATCCGCCTCATCAGTCACCACGCCGCCATGTAGCCCTTCGTAGAAGAGGATGTCAGAGCCTGCAGGAATTTCTTCCCAGGGCGTGAATTGACCGGGGTTTAAGCCATCGAATGCAGCGGCTTCTTCATCACTGTGTAAGTACAGGCGTTTTTGACCACCACCTGTTTTGCCATAAGATTCAAATAATTCTTCCAGTTTGCCAAACAGGTTGGCTTCAGCACCAAAATGGCTAAAGTTATGGTCGCTTTTTTCTTCAGCATCTGCCATTGCTTCTTTCATGGCGGCGCGATCATAACGATGAAAACTATCACCTTCAATGATGACGGGGTTGATTTTTTCATGGATAAAAATCTGCTCGAAAGCGTGCTTAACAGTGGATGTGCCAGCACCAGATGAACCAGTGACGACAACAATAGGGTGTTTTTGAGACATGTTCAATTCTCCTAAATTACAAAATTCTGTGTAGCAG
>CAZYCY010000450.1:0-1997 GCA_964646145.1 uncultured Thiotrichaceae bacterium | reverse complement strand
TACGAATTGAGCAGGAAATTCCAGGCACAGAATTTAATTATGATTTCTGGACTGTTTGCCAGCCCCGTCGTTCTACCTACCCTGCCTGCCGCGCAATAATTGCAGCCGGTATGCAGGGAGATAATCATGCAAAATCAATGTTGCTTACCATTCAACAGGCTTATTATTTACAGGCAAAAAATCCTTCTGATGATGAAATATTAGTGCAATTAGCCATTGAAACTGGTCTCAACGCTAAACAGTTTGAAGCTAATTTTTACTCTGACAAGTGCAAGCAGTTATTCGATCAACAACGACAGCTTACTGCCTTTCTCGGAGTACACAGCTTCCCCAGCCTGGTGTTGCGTGATAACGAGCGTAACACCATAATCAACATAAACTATAATCACTGTGAAATCATCATTTCAAGCATACTAGGAGCTTGTCCGAGAATGGATAACCTACTGCAAATCCCATAGAAACCATAATCTGAACTTATCGAAATCGTTAAATATACCCAACTACGCCATATTTTAATAAACTCACCTTATGGCTTCTCTGTGATTTTCGCTACGATTTCTATTCTCGGACAGGCTCCTAGATAATCTTTAAAAAAACCCATCTCATCATGCTTTATTTGCCAACAAAAGATAGTCGTGTATAAGCTGCAATATCAGATCGTCAACAATGAGGAAATACTGAGGTACCATGTAAAAAATCTGTATCACCAGCTGTGTTATTTTTCATCACTTTCCAGCGCGTTACTGATTCTATACTTTTCGTACTCAAGAATGCCCGTTTTAGAATGCGTAGGTTTTTGTGAAGAACAAGGCGCGATTATTTTTAAATATTCTCGCAGTGAGTGGGCTATTGCAAGGCTTTGCAACGCGGCTATTTGCAAAAAGATGCCTGCTATAAACGGATATTCTTGAGTGCGAAGGTAGTGTAGTGTATTGAATAGATTGCTACAGGTAAACAGTGGTGTCGCCTGGCCTCCAGGTCTCTTGTTTTTGAAACGCATGTTGAAACAATTCGCTACTGATAAAATGATGAAGCCATTGCTTAACCTGAACATACGATGATTGCTCAAACCAGTTTTCATCAACCAGAGCGAACTGGCGAACGAACGGGAACACAGCAATATCAGCCACCGATAACTGGTTCCCTAACAGGTAGTTATTTTCGCCAAGCAGGGCTTCAAGTTCAGCAATAAACACTTCACACGCCAAGCGATAATGCTCCTGGCTATGCTCGGGAAACCGATCTGCATATTTATAGTGATCCAGATCATTTTTAAATGAATAATCATTACTTTCAACTAAAATTTCAGCATCCAGAAGGTGGGCTTTATTATCGCCTAACCAGTTATCATGGTCGTTATATGCCAGTGCCCACTTCATAATATCCCAACTTTCATTAATAATAGTGCCGTCACTTAGCTGTAAAACAGGAACCGTATTGTGTACTGATATTTTTTGCAACGGCAGCGGCAAGGTCTTTAAATCCACTTCGCGCAACGCCACTTTCAAACCGGCATATTTCAGTGCCATATGCGCACGTATGCAATAAGGGCAGCGTCTAAAGCTATATAATATAGTTGTGTCCATGGCATTATTTTGTATCGTATTTATATTTGAAAACAATCAGCACAGTACTCATTATGCTGATACAACTAGCACCGACTAACAAAGGTATGTTTTGGCTAATGGACGCATGTGCAACCCAAAAAGCATTGCCAGATACCGACAATATAAGCATTTGCATGGAAATGTCATCGGTGTGACGTGTTTTCAGTGCTTTAACAATTTGAGGAACCAGGATAAGCGTGACCAGTATGGAAGCTATCCAGCCAAATAATACTTCTAATGACATGTAAAACCTTTAAATTTTTTGTTTAATCACCTGAGAAAGCAGAGCTGCCAGTGCGACACACTGCAAGGCATCTCTAAAAATAGAAGCACGTTTTATGAGTAGTGCCACACGGATGTGGCGTTTACGAAGCAAAGGATGGAGACGCA
>CAZYCY010000449.1:0-2024 GCA_964646145.1 uncultured Thiotrichaceae bacterium | reverse complement strand
ATAATTAAAACGGCACATATGCATTAAAATAGCAATAATTAGTGTGTGTTGCTGGGGCTGCAAATTGAGCGAATCATCAATATAAACACTTAACTTTAAACCTGCCGGGGTGTCTTCTAATGTTGTATTTAAACCTTCTGAAACGGTGTGAATATAACGGTTTATCCGGTGCATTGCTCGCCGCAATGTTGAACTCACCAGCCATGCATAGCCCAGTGCTCCCATCATTGATGGATGCCAGTGCTCAACCATTTTAACGGCAAAGGTTGGGTCGTCAATAATGGTCACAACTTCTGCCCAAAGCTGATCGGTAAGCTTTATATCTATTCGTGCATTCGGGTTTGAAAGTAATAAAGGGTCTATGCCCACCTTTAAATATATGGGCTCAGGATCAATCCCACAATGCTCTAAATATTTCCATAATAAGCTGGTTATAGGTGCAAAACTGGTTAGTTGCATCGGCATTCCTCAGCTCATTTCATGCGATCATTTCGTGCTACCGCTATGGCTTTTCGCACTTGCTCAGGCGCGGTGCCACCTATATGATTGCGTGAAGCCACCGAACCTTCCAGTGTTAATACGTCAAACACATCACTTTCTATTTTATCTGAAAACTGCTGCAACTCTAACAGTGTTAATTCACTTAAATCTTTACCAGCGTTAATCCCCATAGCCACGGCTTTGCCAACGACTTCATGCGCATCACGAAATGGCAGATTTTTACGCACCAGATAATCCGCCAAATCAGTAGCTGTAGAAAAACCCTGTTTTGCAGCGACGTACATATTATCGTGCTTACAAATAATCGCGGGCAACATATCGGCAAAAGCGCGTAAACAGCCTAATACGGTATCAGCCGTATCAAATAAAGGTTCTTTGTCTTCCTGGTTATCTTTGTTATACGCCAATGGCTGCGACTTCATCAATGTTAACAAGCTAATGAGATTGCCATTGATGCGCCCGGTTTTACCACGCACCAGCTCTGGCACATCCGGGTTTTTCTTTTGCGGCATGATTGACGAACCGGTGCAGAAACGATCCGGTAACTCAATAAAATCAAATTGTGCGGAGGACCAGATCACCAACTCTTCCGACATGCGAGACATATGCACCAGCAAAATGGCCGCAGCAGAGCAAAACTCAATGGCAAAATCACGATCACTGACTGAATCCAGTGAGTTTTGTGTAGGTGCATCAAAACCGAGTTCTCTTGCGGTGAATTCACGGTCTATTGGATAACTGGTTCCTGCCAATGCGGCCGCGCCCAGAGGCGATAAATTCATGCGTTGCCGGCAATCAGCAAAACGTGAGGCATCCCGCTTTAACATTTCATACCAGGCCATGACGTGATGACCAAAAGTGACTGGTTGAGCTACCTGTAAATGGGTGAAGCCCGGCATGATTGTGTCGACCTCACGTGCTGCCACAGCCAGCACGCCAGAAAGCAGGCGATCTATTTCATTAATAATGAAATCAATTTGTTCACGCAGATATAAACGAATATCAGTGGCGACCTGATCGTTCCTGGAACGCCCAGTGTGTAAGCGCTTACCCGCATCACCCACCAGTTCAATCAGACGCGCTTCGATGTTCATGTGTACATCTTCAAGCTTTATTGACCAGTTAAACTTACCCTTGCTAATTTCCAGCTCAACCTCATTAAGACCGCCCAAGATAGCAGCCAGGTCATCATCACTCAACACGGCAATCTTATTAAGCATTTTCGCATGCGCTCGCGAACCGGCAATATCCTGTTTATACATGCGCCGGTCGAACTGAACCGAGGCGGTAAAGGCTTCTACAAAAGCGTCGGTTTGCTCGCTAAATCGCCCACCCCAGGAAGCATTTTTTTCTGTCTCAGTCGATGCTTTTGATTGTTGTTTTTTTTCACTCATGTTTTTGCGTTCGGGTTAAATTTTTTATCATTGTCTGACAGTATATCAAACCCCTCTTGCTTATTGTTTTTGTATTTAATTGTAGATTACTCTGACTGTAGCTTGCTTTCCTATCACCCTGGTCTATTT
>CAZYCY010000448.1:0-2033 GCA_964646145.1 uncultured Thiotrichaceae bacterium | reverse complement strand
CTTAAAAATCAATAACCTGCGTCCTTTTCCAAAATTACGCTGAGTAGTTACGCAAGTTGTTGATTTTCTCTCAGGTGAGTGTGAGACAAGGAACAATTGGTCGAAAAAGCACAAAACTGTGAAGAAAATAAATTTAGATTACAATCGGTATTATTTCAAATAAAAAATCATTTAAGTAGATGTTAAAGGAAATTAAATTTACAAAAATGCACGGTTTAGGCAATGATTTTGTTGTCATTGATGCTATTTCCCAGTCAATCAATTTAAGCCCCGAGCAAATAGTGGCTATTGCAGATCGCCATTTTGGTATCGGCTGCGATCAGCTTTTATTAGTAGAAAAGCCCACGAACCCACGAGCAGAATTTCGTTATCGCATTTTTAATGCCGATGGTGGCGAGGTTGAGCAGTGTGGAAATGGCGCACGTTGTTTTGCAATTTTTGTTAGAGAGCAGAGATTAACCAGCAATAGCATTATTTCCGTAGAAACAGCAGGTGGGCTAATTGAATTGAGGGTCGAGCATAATCAGGTAAGCGTTGATATGGGCGTGCCAGATTTTCAACCGGAGAGTCTGCCTTTTTTAGTAGAGGGGCAGAACGAAAGTCAGGCTATGAACTATAATCTTGTGGTTGATGGTGCTGAATATACGATAGCTGTAGTGTCAATGGGCAATCCCCATGTTGTCTTACAGGTTGCAGATATAAATAAAGTGGATGTTGCGGTGTTAGGTGCTGCAATAGAAAGTCATAAGTTATTTCCAAAGCGAGTAAATGTGGGCTTTATGGAGATAGTTAATCGTGAAGAAATACGCCTGCGGGTGTATGAGCGTGGTGCGGCAGAAACCCTGGCTTGTGGCAGCGGTGCTTGCGCCGCCGTAGCCATTGGACGATCGCAGGGTAAATTAAATGAGCAGGTAACGGTGCGACTTCGTGGTGGAGATTTAAATATTCACTGGCAAGGTGAAGCGAGGGCATTATTAATGACGGGGCCGGCAACAACAGTTTTTCAGGGGCGACTTAGGTGTGAATAGTAAAATGCATAAAACAAAAAAGCAGAATTTAACAAATATAGAGCCAGCGGTAAGAGAGCAACAACAGACGACAGATTTAGAGCTCATCAATTTATTACGAGACAACTATGACATTTTTCTGCGCCATCCAGAATTGCTTGCCATGCTTGAAGTACCGCATCAGTCGGGGCAGGCTGTTTCATTAATTGAAAGGCAGGTTTCGGTTTTACGGCAGAAAGCACAGGTGCAAGACAGGCGCTTGCGAGAGCTGATGAATGTTGCCAGAGATAATCAGCACCTGTCACAAAGTCGCCATGACCTGGCATTAAGCTTATTGACAGCGCATGATCTTGACGATGTGATCAGCACCGTGCTGGATATTTTAAGCAATGAACTAGCGGCTGATTATACCGTGATAAAATTATTTAGTAGCGATAAAAAGCGCATCGAACAATCATCTGGTTTCTTTGTTGATGCTAATGATACCGCGCTATCTGCGTTTAAAACCATGTTAGAGCAAAAAAACACCATTTGTGGCAAAGCGATAGCAGAGCAGAAAGTATTTTTATTTGAAGAACATGCTAACAGCGTTAAGTCACTTGCTGTCATACCACTGGTGGCTGGTGCAAATCTGGGTTTGATCGGCCTGGGCGCAAATGATGTTGAGCGCTTTATGCCTTCAATGGCAACCGACTTTCTTTCTCAGATGGGTGAGTTGATCAGTGCTTCGCTTGCCGTGCATCTGGAAAATATATAGCTGATTCATGCAAGCGCTCTTGTAGATCTAGCCACAGGGCACCGCTATTAATTCCATCCTTAGGTGCGTAAACGACACATCCGTGTGTCACTTCTCGTGAAGATGAATCTTGAGTCCAAAATATGCCATATTTTCGTTGCAAATCTTCGCCATAGCCCACTCACGTGCCCATGTTGATAATATTGGGCGCCTTAAGCTGACATATTTTGAATCTCAATCTTCACCTCCAGAATAAATAGAGGTGCCCTTAATTAAATCACAGAAACGCT
>CAZYCY010000447.1:0-2041 GCA_964646145.1 uncultured Thiotrichaceae bacterium | reverse complement strand
TAGCTTAACTTAGTCTCAAAATGCGATACTGCCCCGACTTATTGAGAAGTTACAAAGTGTGTTACTCAGTGCTTGCTTTTATTGTGGGTGTGTCTGTTTGGTTTTTTTCGCCAGGATATTCCATCTTAATCTCAACACGTCTGTTTTTAGCACGACCGACTGAGGTGTCATTTGAAGCGATTGGGAGGGTTGCAGCATGTGCCGCAATTTTGAATCTTTTATCTCGCAGTGAAGAGGTTCTGGTCAGTTCTTCAATTACACTGACGGCCCTGGATGATGATAATTCCCAATTAGAGCGAAAACGGCTTGTCCTGATAGGGATGCTGTCGGTATGCCCTGAGACAATAATAAGACCGTCAAACCCTCTGAAAACATCACCTATTTTATTAACAATATTTTCAAATGGTTTAATAATGGAGGCACTTCCTGAGGAGAAAGAGCCTTTTTCCCTAATTCTGATAATGATACCCTCGTTAGTTGCTTCAAGATCAACCATACCTTCTTCTATTTCTTTTTCTAAAGCTTCATGTAACCGCCTGCTGTCTTCTTCTATACGTTTTTTTCGCTCAATTTCCTCTTTACTTAAAATAGTATTTGCATTTTCCTGCCCTTGTTCAGATGGGTCGGTAAATACTGGGTGCAACTTGCTTTCATCCGTAGTCATTTGACGGATTTCGTTAAGGGGCGTTGGCTGTGGACGACCAGGACTAAATTCACGAGCAATGATGTTGATGCCCCGTGGTGTTTCCCGCACCTTGATTTCACGCTGCACACCAAAAGCATCTCGTAAAGAACCCGCTATTTCCTTATAAATAGCAATGTCCATTGTTGAAAAAGAAAACAGTAAAACAAAAAATGCCAGCAGTAAAGACATCAAGTCTGCAAAAGTCATCACCCATGCGGGCAAGCCTGCTTCGGGACACTTACCTCCAGCTTCACCTTTATCGCTCATCAGGTTACCTGCTATGCAGCCTCTCCTTTCAAATCTTCTTTTTCTTTGGGCTTTTCGTTTCCAGTTAAATATATGCTAAGTAAACCTTCAATCATGCGCGGGTTCAAGCCTTCCTGTATTGCACTAATGCTTTCCAGGATCATCGATTTAGTTAATCGTTCTTCATTGCTGCGTAGCGCCAGCTTGTCGGCAATGGGCAGGGCAAAAACAGTAGCGATGACCGCACCATATAAGGTGGTAAGCAATGCAATTGCCATGGCCGGACCAATTAATTTGGGGTCGCTCATGTTTGACATCATCTGCACCAGACCAATTAAAGTACCAATCATGCCCATCGCAGGTGCAACATCACCCATTGCTTTAAAAATGCCCAGACCTTTTACGTTACGCTCAATAGAAAGGCTGATTTCTTTTGAAAGAATTTTGTGAACAAGCTCAGGCGGGTTGCCATCAACTACCATAGCGATACCTTTGGCAAGAAACTCATTTTTCACTTCAACGTTTTCCAGTCCTAGCAGACCTTCTTTCCTGGCAACATTAGCTAACTCAACACTCTGCTCAATAATCTCGCTAGGTTGTTGTGCTTTGTGAACAAAAGCCTTGGCAGCAATGCCAAAGGCACCCAGCATATCACCAAGCGAATGCTTCATGGTCACCACAGCAAAGGTACCACCGACAACGATCATAAGACCGGGAGCATTGACAAATGAACCAATCTCACCGCCCATCAAAATGGCGGTAATAATAAAACCAATAGCAATTAGAATGCCTACAAGAGTTGCTAAATCCACATTTTTTTCCTCAACTTACATAATATTTAGACTGTTTAAGCTGTTGCGCAGAAATACAGTTGAAACGTTTCAAAAATAACAATGCCTTCCACGTAATTAATCGGTTCTACGGTCGAAATCTTTAATATAAATACTATAATTTTACTTAATGCCTGAGTAAACATGCTCAGCAGTTAACATACTATGGTTATGGTGGTAAAGAGGTGAGGAGAAAACCGATTTTTATAGAGCGATAAATGGGTTATGCAGAGAAATATTATGAATTGAATAAGAATTCACATTAAAGTCATGTAATTAA
>CAZYCY010000446.1:0-2042 GCA_964646145.1 uncultured Thiotrichaceae bacterium | reverse complement strand
GGTTAACAAACCACAAAATAAAACGGTACCAGTCACCCAGCCCTGAACCAATCCGCTATATCAGTAAAACGGTTGAAGCGGTTAGAGAGGAAAGGTCAGCACCTCAGCGGTTCAAGGGTATCAAGAATGATATTCATTTTGCAGCATATAAAAATTCTTTCTGGGTATAAAACAGCTGTAACGTAACATCATATCTTCGATGCAAAAATCACCCAGTGCATGCTGGATGTCGGTATTCGATGAGAATATATTGATCAGACCTTGTATGGAATTGGTGCATCACTCAAGATGTGATTACTTTCGGCAAGTATAAACTCGAGAAATGTGTACGCTACCAGAGACAGTCGTTTTTTCTTCATATGCACAGCATACCAGCGGCGTATAAGCGGAAAACCATTTACATTCAATATCACAATATGGTTGTTAGCCAGCTCAAGACGCAGGTTGCGTCGTGACAGTACCGAAATACCCAGCCCGGCCATCACACCCTGCTTGATTGCCTCACTACTACCCAGCTCCATATAAGGAGTAATTTTAACACCCTGCTCTGCCAGTAGCCGATCTACTGCCTGGCGAGTACCCGACCCCGTTTCTCTCACCAGAAATCGTTCCTGACTCAGCTTTTCCAGGGCAATATTATCTTCATTCGCACGCGGGTGTTCAGGCGATGCCACCACCACCAGCTCATTATCAATAAGCGGGTGAACCTCCACATCTAACTTTCCTGGAACCTGCCCCATAATCAGCAGATCATCCTCATTGGATTTAAGACGCTGCAATACCTTTGCCCGATTAGTCACCGTTAGTCTGGGCTTGACCTGTGGATGTTGCGTAATAAAAGCGCCCAGCAGGCGAGGCATGAAATATTTGGCAGTGGTGATAACAGCGATGCACAAATCCCCTTTAACCACACCCTGGCGTTCAGATGCGGAGTCTTCTAATGCCATCATACGCCCGAGAATTTCCTGAGCGGCATCGTAAACATCTCGTCCAACTGCAGTGGGCTGCACGCGCCGCCCCACCTGTTCCAGCAACGGCATTCCCAACGCTTCACTGAGTTTTTTTATCTGCATAGAAACAGTAGGTTGTGTCAGATGCAGTGCCTGAGCTGCACGAGTGTAACCACCGAGGCGAACCACCATTTCGAAGATTTGTAATTGACGCAAGGTGACGTGGCGAATAAGATTAGTGATGGATGAATAGACCATAGATCATAGTCTATATCAAAAATAGAAATAATCAATTTCAATTTATATAACTTTTTATCCATAATCCGTCTACGCGGTAAATACCGCTAAATGAATTCAACCCAGAGATTGGTAGCAGCCAGCGATGACTACACTGATAAATCTGGATGCATTAACGGGTCATCAACTCATAGGAGAACTCCATGGCTAAGACATACGAAGCGGGCGTCAAAGATTACCGCGAAACTTACTGGCAACCGGACTACGTGCCGCTTGACTCTGATATATTGGCTTGTTTTAAAATTGTAGCTCAGCCTGGTGTTGATCGCGAAGAAGTTTCAGCAGCTGTTGCCGCTGAATCTTCAACCGGTACCTGGACAACTGTGTGGACTGATCTGTTAACCGACATGGATTATTACCGTGGTCGTTGTTACCGCATTGAAGATGTGCCTGGCGATGATACTTGTCACTACGCATTTATCGCTTACCCAATTGATTTATTTGAAGAAGGTTCGGTGGTAAACGTACTGACTTCACTGGTAGGTAACGTATTTGGTTTTAAAGCATTACGTGCATTGCGTCTGGAAGATATTCGCTTCCCACTTGCATACATCAAAACTTGTAATGGTCCACCACATGGTATTCAGGTCGAGCGTGACAAGATGAATAAGTATGGTCGCCCACTGCTGGGTTGTACTATTAAGCCTAAATTAGGTTTGTCGGCTAAAAACTACGGTCGTGCGGTTTACGAAGTATTACGCGGTGGTCTGGATTTCACCAAAGATGACGAAAACGTCAATTCACAACCTTTCATGCGCTGGCGTGATCGCTTCCTGTTTTGTCAGGACGCAATTG
>CAZYCY010000445.1:0-2044 GCA_964646145.1 uncultured Thiotrichaceae bacterium | reverse complement strand
ATACCGCCGTCATTTTCGCTCAGAAACAAATCAGAGGACACGGCATAGAAATCAGGTCCTGGTTTGAACCCGGTCTGCCAACGCTGCATGGAGATAGTGGTAAACTGCGTCAGGCATTTGGTAATATAATTATCAATGCCGCACAGGCAACTGAATCACAACTGGTTGGATCACAGCAGGTTGGATCACAGCAGACCGAATTGCAGACAGGTAAATCACCCTTGATACGTATCTCGGCAAAGCTGGAGTTGACGGATAATCGCCCTAAAATACGTATTGAGATCTGTGACAATGGACACGGTATAGAACAGGAAAAAATGCAACAATTGTTTGAGCCGTTTTTTACTACCCGCAGCAAGGGAACTGGCCTTGGGCTAGCAATCGTTAAACGCATTATTACACAACATCGCGGTGAGGTTCATCTACAACCAGGAAATGAAGGCGGCACATGTGCCGTCGTAATATTGCCCACCAGCCCATCAGAAGAGTTAACCACCACCATGACAGAACAATCCCGTTCAACTAAAATCAATGATGCTATTGAGTTGGTTAAATAAGCCACTACAGGAAGACATGAACAATATTCTAATTATTGATGATGACGTCGCCAGCTGCAGAACACTGCAACTGCACTTTCGCAGCCAGGGGTTTACCACACAACTTGCACACGATATGGATGACGGTCTTGACGTTGCAATAAAAACCCGACCAGATTTAATTATTCTCGATATTCATATGCCCGGTCGCAGCGGGCTTGAAGGTTTGCCAGAACTCAAACAACAGCTACCTGATCTACCAATAATTATGATCACTGCATTTCATGATATGGACAGTACCATTAAAGCCATGCAACTTGGCGCCAGTGATTACATTCATAAACCCATCAATATTGATGAACTCGATAATGCCATAGCCACGTCCTTGATCAGTGCCAGCTTTGATGACACCGATATGGAACTAAAAGATACCGGGTTGCCGCCCGATACCATAGTGGGCAGCAGTCATAAAATGAAGGAAATCTATAAAACCATTGGTATGGTGGCGCCAAAGCCAATAACAGTATTAATAACTGGTGAATCAGGAACTGGCAAGGAACTGGTGGCACGCGCAATTCATAACAGCAGCCAATTGGCGTCGGGACCATTTATCGCCATCAATTGTGCGACACTGGTCGAATCCCTGCTTGAATCAGACCTGTTCGGTCATGAGAAGGGAGCCTTTACTGGTGCTACCAGCCGTCAGACAGGGAAATTCGCCATGGCCAATAATGGTACCATTTTTCTGGATGAAGTCGGTGAACTCAGCCCCAGTGTGCAGTCAAAACTGCTACGAGTACTACAGGAAAAAGAATTTATCCCCGTTGGCGGCAGCCAGGTTCAAAAAACCAATGCCCGCGTTATTGCAGCAACCAATGTTAACATCCTGGAAAATGTAAAAAACAAACTATTCCGTGAAGACCTTTTTTATCGCTTGCAGGTCGTCTCCATCCATATGCCTGCATTACGCGAACGCATGGACGATCTGCCCATACTGGTACTGACGTTGCTGGCACGTATCAACAAGGAAATGCACAGTACCGTTACCCGGGTTTCTTTTGATGTAGTAGAAGCCTTTTACAACTATCACTGGCCGGGAAACATCCGCGAACTGGAAAACGTATTAATGAAAGCCGTTGCCTTATGTCATGGCGAAACCATAACGCTGGATCTGCTGCCAGCAAACATACAAAATACCGAACAAACACAACCCAGACAAGCTGATGTGACATCAAATCTCAGTTTACAGGATATCGAAAAACAACACGTAGCAACAGTTCTGGCATTAACCAACTGGCATCGAGGGAAAACCTGTGAAATCCTCGATATATCACGACCACGCCTTCGACGACTAATCCACCAGTATCAACTGGTTGACCCTATCGGTATGTAACTTCTCAATAAGTGATTGCTTGCATAGGGATATATACTAGGCTGTCGAAATACGGTCAACATATAAGTCGGATTCTCCCCGCTTTATGGATTTCATTTTATTGAAAAAAGCTCGT
>CAZYCY010000444.1:0-2044 GCA_964646145.1 uncultured Thiotrichaceae bacterium | reverse complement strand
AAACCACAGTGGCACTTAGGACTCAGGATTAAATAAGATGCGGAACTTAACGCCGTAGTTTGTTTCAGATTGGATGATCTCAAAAGGCGCATAGTTGCGCTACGCAACGATTTGAGATCATTCAAGCTGGAGCAAAAAGGCAAGTTAAGTTTCGTAAGTTATTTGATCCTGAGTCCTTAGCTCGCGGTGATTGAATAATTTTTTGCTGCGAAGTTTGCTAAGAGCACAAAAAAAGCTTTTTAATTTTAAAAACGTTTGCACCTTTTGCGTTCTTTACGGCAAGAAACTTTTTCTAGGAGCTTGTCCGAGAATAGAAATCGTAGCGAAAATCACAAAGAAGCCATAAGGTGAGTTTATCGAATGAGGCGAATATTGGGTATATTTAACGATTTCGATAAGCTTAGTTTATGGTTTCTATGGGATTTACAGTAGGTTCTCTATTCTCGGACAAGCTCCTAGCTTACATAAAAAAGGGGAAGCACACTCCCCCCTTGTTACTGATAAGCCCATTCGACCTCAAGCGGTCGAATACACTCGCAAAGTTTAAGCTGCGAGTGCTTCTTTGGCTTTATCAGCAATTTGTGTAAAGGCTGCCATATCATGCACTGCAAGATCAGCCAGCACTTTACGATCAATGGCAACGTCTGCTTTTGACAGGCCATTGATTAAACGGCTGTATGACATGCCACACTCATGTGCTGCTGCATTAATACGGACAATCCATAATGCACGGAACATGCGTTTTTTAACCCGGCGGTCACGATATGCATATTGTCCGGCTTTAATAACTGCCTGGTGAGCTACACGGTATACACGACTACGCGCGCCATAATAACCTTTTGCTTTGGCTAAAACTTTTTTATGTTTAGCTCTGGCTTGTACGCCTCTTTTTACTCTTGGCATTGTTCTATCTCTATCTTAAATTCTATTAAACGATGTTAATACGTTATTACATACAACACACTATACATAGGGCAACATGCGTTGAATCATTTTTTTATCGTTTTCGTGCACTTGAGCATCGTCACGTAAATGACGTTTACGTTTGGTACTCTTTTTGGTCAAAATATGACGACGATGTGATTTACCACGCTTAAACCCGCCAGAACTATTTTTACGGAAACGCTTTGCAGCACCCCGATTTGTTTTCATTTTAGGCATATGCCTTCTCCACAAAAATATATTGTAAGTTGTATGTTATAAGCTGTATGTTTTATCACTTAAAACCTAAATCCTGCAAGAGCTTGCGCTATATATATGCGAGCACTTGCAGGATTTAGGTATAACTTAAAACTCATAACCTTTATTACTTTGTTTTCTTAGGACCCAGCACCATCACCATCTGACGACCTTCCATACCTGGCATTTGTTCCACATTAGCAATTTCTTCCAGGTCAGCCACAACACGTTTCAATAACTCCATGCCTAATTCTTGATGGGCAAACTCACGACCTCGAAATCGCATCGTCACTTTGGTTTTATCACCGCTTTCCAGGAACTTGGTCAGCTTATTGAGCTTGACTTTATAATCGCCGATTTCGGTGCGGGGGCGAAACTTAATTTCTTTTACCTGAGTGCGCCGCTGTTTCTTTTTCGCGCCCTGTTTCTTCTTGCTGTTTTCAAACTTAAATTTACCAAAGTCCATTATCCGACAAACAGGCGGCTTTGCATTGGGAGAAACTTCTACTAAATCCAATGAGACTTGTTTCGCTTTTACTAGCGCCGCCTCGCTTGTCATAACCCCGAGCTGTTCACCTTCATGGTCAATAACTCGTATTTCAGGATAAGTGATGTCACTATTAATGCGCGTCTTTTTTGATGCAGCGATGGTTTTATTCCTCCAAAACAATGGGTTCACAAACAGAGCGACCGCGGCACGCGATTTCGGATGAAAACCTGTTGACTACATCATTAATTGACATGGTTCCAAGGTTTTCACCGCTTCGTGTGCGAACGGCCACTGTATTTGTTTCAAGTTCCCGATCGCCAACAACCAGCATGTAGGGAACTCGCTGTAAAATGTGTTCGCGAATTTTATATCCAA
>CAZYCY010000443.1:0-2061 GCA_964646145.1 uncultured Thiotrichaceae bacterium | reverse complement strand
CTTTTCTAAAATTACGCTGAGTAGTTACTAATTTATCAGCAATTTTTTACGACTTAATCAAGGTTCCTACCCCTTCGTCCGTTAACAGCTCAAGCAGCACTGCGTGTTCCACGCGGCCATCAATAATATGTGAAGTTTTTACCCCGGAATGTACCGCATCCAGCGCGCAGCTTACTTTTGGCAACATGCCGCCAGCTATGGTGCCATCAGCTATTAGCTGACTAATTTTTTTACTATCCAGTCCAGTAAGAATATTTTGCTGTTTATCTAAGATGCCGGCTGTATTGGTCAATAATAATAATTTCTCAGCGGCTAATACCGAGGCCATTTTTCCGGCAACCAGGTCAGCATTAATGTTGTAGGATGTTGCATCATGACCAACGCCGATGGGTGCAATCACCGGGATAAAATTCCCCTCATCCAGTGTCTTGACTATGGATGGGTCGATACTGGTGACCTCACCAACATGGCCAAGATCAATAATTTCAGACACCTGAAGTTCAGCAGATGTGCGTTCGATAGATTCACTAACAACTTGCAATTTTTTAGCGCGAATCATGGAGCCATCTTTTCCGGTCAAACCTACTGCCTGACCACCATTATGATTTATCAGGTTGACGATACTTTTGTTAACCAGACCGCCTAATACCATCTCAACCACGTCCATGGTTTCACTGTCAGTCACGCGCATACCGTCGATGAATTTTGACTTTTTGCCAATTTTTTCCAGTAATTTTCCTATTTGCGGACCACCGCCATGCACCACTACCGGGTTGACCCCAACCTGCTTTAATAAAACAATGTCACGAGCAAAGCTGTTTTTTAATTTTTCATCAATCATTGCATTACCACCAAATTTGATGACAATGGTTTTATTATTCAGGCGTTGCAAATAAGGCAATGCCTCTGATAAAACGCTGGCAATGCTGGTGGCGGATTTTTTGTCCACTGAGTTCCTCTATAAATAGCAGTTTAGGTGGGGCTTATTGTGCCTGTTGTTGTCGCCTGATGGAAGCTTAATGATGTGGCTTTGGAATGATAATATTATTAATCGTTGTAAATACCTATAATTTGTACATCCATGTACACAGGTGTACAATTTATGCATCTAAAATGTGACTGAGAGAGCAACACAAATGATGACGGTTAGTTTCACTGAATTTAGAAAAAATGCTTCAGCTATATTCACTTGTGTAGAAAACGGAGAAACGATTCATGTATTACGTCATGGAAAGGAAATAGCTGAAATAACGCCAATCAATGAAGAAAGCAAAGGTCAACCTTCCTGGAAGCAAAAACGAATAAAGCGAACGATTCAGGGCGAGGATATATCAAAAATAATTGTAGAAGAACGAGAAAGTTCATAATGAATATTTTCTTTGATTCCTCTGCATTCATTAAAAAATTTATCCAGGAACAAGGTAGTGTGCAAGTGGATGACTACTGCCAGCAGGCATCAATGCTTGGATTAAGCATCATCTGTTTACCTGAAATGATGTCGGCATTAAACAGGAAAGTAAGGGAAGGAAATCTATCGGAAGAGAATTATCTTAATATAAAACAACAGATTGCAGAAGATATAAAAGACATTCAAATTGTCAATCTGGTTCCAGAGGTAATTGAAGGCTCTATTTCATTATTGGAAAACAATATGTTGCGTTCATTAGATGCTTTGCATCTGTCGTGTGCAATAACATGGAATTCTGAGCTTTTTATCTCGTCTGATAAGCGCCAAATTCAGGCGGCAGAAAACTCTGGTCTACAAGTGCGGTATATACAATAATATGGCGAGCAAGACCATTGATAAAATAGAGCATGGTAATAAATTATAAAGATCAAGGAGAAAATATGAAAAGGTCTCTATTCGTTGTTTCCCTCCCATGCTATATTTGCTCAGGGTACTGGTATAGAGTGGAAAATATTAAATGACGAAGCGGTTAAGTTACATCGAGAAGGGAGCTAAATAAAGCCATTCTTGTTGCTGAACAAGCACTCAAGATAACAAAAGAAAACGTAACTACTCAGCGTGATTTGAGAAAAGGATGCAGGTTATTGATTTTT
>CAZYCY010000442.1:0-2068 GCA_964646145.1 uncultured Thiotrichaceae bacterium | reverse complement strand
CCGAATTTTTGTTTCAAATTGGATGATCTCAAAAGGCGCATAGTTGCGCTACGCAACGATTTGAGATCATCCAAGCTGGAGCAAAAAGGCAAGTTAAGTTTCGTAAGTTATTTGATCCTGAGCCCTAAGTAACTACTCAAGCCCAAATGCATAAAGTAACTGTTTAATACCATGAAGAGCATGAAGAGCATGAAGCACATGAAGGGAGAAGTGTTGAAGGGAAATAGTGAGCTAGTGCATCGGGTTATTGGTGCTGCCATTGATGTTCACAAGGCACTTGGTCCCGGTTTGTTAGAGTCTGCCTATCAGCAATGCTTGGCGCATGAGTTTTCATTACAAAAGGTTGAATTTTAACTTGAGTACCCATTGTCTGTTGAATATAAAGGAATTCGTTTGGATTGTGGATATCGTATAGATTTTTTGATTGAAGACCAGATTATATTAGAACCTAAATCCTGCAAGTGCTTGCAGGATTTAGGTAGAACTAAAAAGTGTAGAAGCTTTACAAGGTATCCATAAAGCACAATTGTTGACCTATCTAAGACTTGCAAAAAAACAACATGGCTTCTTGATTAATTTCAATGTGAAGTTGCTGAAGCAAGGTATTAAAAGTTTTGTTCTGTAAAACCTTCATCCTAGAAAAATCAGTTGAATCGTAGCGAGGATGACTAAGGTGCTGAAGATTAACGACTTTACAGGTTATATTGGAGGAAAGCGTATCACCCATACGGTGAGTTCAATATGTTCTGGAAAGTCGTTAAGATTCAGTGCATTAGACATCCGCAGTAGGTTCAACTGATTTTTTTAGGTTCATGTACTTCATGGTATAAATAGTTGTCATTTTAAAGGGTAAAAGGCTTCACGCGCATTTGAGGGTTATTATGAAAAAATTAATCAACAATTTGATTTTATGTGCCGTCTTGCTGCCCGGTTTCGCGTTAGCTAATACTACTGGTGCAGCGCTTTCCATGTTGACCTTTAAACGCCTCGTTGCAGTGGAGGAATTGTTGCACAAGGAAGACTTTGCAAAGGCTCAGGTGCAGTTAGATAGATTAAAGGTCAGACTTGATAGACTGTCTCCGGTAGACGGCGCATATACACTGCATATGCAGGCATTGATTTATCTGCATCAGCAGCAGTATTCACCGGCGCGGAAATACTTTCTAAGCAGTTACCAACAGCAGGGGCTGAATGAAAGAACAAAATTGCAGGTGGTGGAGATACTTGCCAGCCTTGCCATTCATGAGGAGGACTACCATCAAGCAGTAAAGTTCAGTAAAAAATATATACAGATGGCAAGTGATTTGTCTGACACCGGACCATCTAAATCAGGTTACCTTATTTTAGCTTCTGCCTATTATCAGCTTGGCGATTATGCCAGTGCGATCGCTCCCTTAAAACAGGTTATTAGTTTATTTGAGCCGGACAAGTCAGCCTATTCAACTTTATTTGCGGTTTATTACCAGCTAAAAAAGTTGCCAGAAGCGACACGGCTTGTCGAAAAAATGATCAGGATATGGCCTGATCAAGCAGAATACTGGTTGCAGTTGGCATCAATTTATCTGGAGCAGGATATGTTTGCAAAATCGCTGGAGATAATGCAACTTAGTTTCGCCCAAGGTTTTTTGATGCGTCAAAATGAGCTATTACAGTATATATACGCGCTGTATGAAAAAAATCTGCCAAATAAGGCAGCTGCCGTGTTAGCGAAAGCCATGGAAAAATCGATCATTAAAGCAAATCATCAAAACTATAGTTTTCTGGCGGGTCTTTATATAACAGCTAAAGAAGACGAAAAAGCGCTTGATAGCTATAAGCAGGCAGCAAAATTATCAGCTGACGGTAAAGAGCATTTATTTATTGCACAAATTTATTTCGATCGTGAGGGTTATCAAAAAAGCATCAAACATGCAAGATCTGCTCTCGAAAAAGGCGTTAAAAAACCCGGTAATGCCCACATGCTGATTGCTGCTTCCTATCACGAGCTGGTAGACCTGGTCGCTACCAAAGTACATCTGAAAAAAGCCGCTAACTACAAAGAGACAAAAGCAACGGCTAGTCAGTGGTT
>CAZYCY010000441.1:0-2095 GCA_964646145.1 uncultured Thiotrichaceae bacterium | reverse complement strand
CCTGTCTGCGCGTGCATGACCCTGCTTAGGACTCAGGATCAAATAACTTACGAAACTTAACTTGCCTTTTTGCTCCAGCTTGAATGATCTCAAATCGTTGCGTAGCGCAACTATGCGCCTTTTGAGATCATCCAATCTGAAACAAACTACGGCGTTAAGTTCCGCATCTTATTTAATCCTGAGTCCTTAAACCTTAAAAGTAACGACGTATGACCTTTAGAAATTAGTCATTAAAAAGCACCTGTCGACAGAGAAAAACTCTAACTTTTTTTGTTTGGCCGAAAAATTAATCAAATAAAAGCAATATTAGAGACTTGCCATACTCAACACTTTAGAGGTATGGTTATACCCTCTGAATTATAAATAGTCAGAAGACTGTCTTAAAAACGCAACATTATTACGAGGATAAAATCATGCCCGACCAACGCAAACTAACCATCATCGCCACCAAAGGCACCCTGGACTGGGCCTACCCCCCCTTCATTCTTGCCAGCACCGCCGCTGCTTTAGGCATGGAGGTCACCATATTTTTTACCTTCTACGGTCTAAACTTGCTGAAAAAGGACACCAGCTCGTTAAAAATCACCCCTATGGCAGCACCGGATATGCCTATGAAAATGCCTTTTGGACCCAAGTGGCTAAGAGAAGTCGACTTTGCCTCAAAAGTGCCAAACGTTTTGTGGAATTTACCGTTTATGGATTCGATCTGCACCAGCTTAATGAAGAAAACCATAAGCAATTGTGGCGTTGCCTCTATTGAAGAACTGCGCGGACTTTGTCAGGAAGCAGAGTGTAAGTTCCTCGCTTGCCAGATGACTGTTGAATTATTTGGCTACGACCCTGATAGCTTCATTGAAGGCCTTGAGTTTGTTGGTGCTGCAACGTACTTTGAGGAATCAGCTGACGCAACACAATCGCTGTTTATATAGCAAGAACTGAACTTTACTTAAAAAGACTGCACTCCTGATGCTCCGGGGGTGTGGCATTTTTATGTTTTTTAACTTTCTGCCAGCACTCTTCCAACACAGCGACACTACAATCTTCCATTTTTTTTCCATCTTCACGTAACAGTTTCTCAACCAGTTCGAAGCGTGAAATAAACTTACGATTTGAATCCCGTAATGCCTGCTCCGGATTCACTCCCAAATGGCGAGCAAGGCTGACACTGGCAAACAGAATATCACCCATTTCTTCGCTAATTCTTTCATGGTTATCAGCAATACCTGTCTCGGCTTTAAGCTCACCGATTTCCTCATTAAGCTTGACAAATACCGGCTCAATACTGTCCCAGTCAAAACCATGATGTGACGCACGCTTTTGCAGTTTTTCAGACCAGCGTAAGGCAGGCATGGCAGAAGCGATGCCATCGAGATAACCGCTAACTTGATTACTCTTATCTTGCTGGCTTTTGTTGGCACGCTCTTGTTTTTTGTGTATTTCCCAGTCGGCATTTAACTGTGCTTCATCACCGGTTTCGTCATCACCAAAAACATGGGGGTGACGCGCTAGCAGCTTATTCTTTACGCCAGTGACCACATCGGCAAAATCAAACTGATCATTTTCTGCCGCCATTTGCGCATGAAATACTACCTGGAACAATAAATCACCCAGTTCACTTTTCAAATCATCGATGTCATTGCGCTCAATCGCGTCCGCCACCTCATAGGCTTCTTCAACGGTATATGCTGCAATACTTGAAAACGACTGTTTTATGTCCCAAGGGCAACCCGTTTGCGGATTTCGGAGGTCAACCATAATTTGCAACAACTTTTCAAGTTCATTCATAATGAAAGTGTTCAGTGTAGTCCGAAAACGGTCATAAGCTGACCCATAAAAAATTATTTTTCCGCAAATAAACGCGAATAAAAACAAAGAACATTACATTTACTAAGGAGAAGGCTGATTACCCGACCTTCGGTATAAAAATTAAAAAGGTTTTGTGTGCGTTTATTCGCGTTTATTTGCGGAAAATTTTAAAATAATTTTGACTTCCGCTAAGCATCGTGAACCGACTTAGGAATTAAAGAAGCCTTATGCCTAAATCCTGCAAGCATAAGCACACCCATTGCGCACCTTATTGATCCGTAAAGCAAAT
>CAZYCY010000440.1:0-2103 GCA_964646145.1 uncultured Thiotrichaceae bacterium | reverse complement strand
TAGTGTATTAAATACACTAGGGAGAAGGCTGATTATTGATTTAATAATTTCTGGCTTCCCATGCCGACCCTATCCATGCCCGCCTGCCCGTGCCAATAGCCACTGCACTCACCAGACAGAATGTATTGCTGAAGTGACTTTTCCGCCTCGTCACCGCTTATTTTTCCACGCAGGCGGTTATGAAAGACTTTAATTACCTGCACAGTATTTTTTGATTGCGGACTAATGCGTAACACATCAACTTCAAGATCAATAAAATCATCGATATCACTAATGAGGTTCTGCGTTTTGGCTGATTGTGTTTGTATGCCATTTAGTACAAGAAATGATTCGTCCTCGCGGGTACGCAATAGCAAGCCATCGGCATCATCCAGACAGCGAAACTGGCAGTCGTCTTTCGGCAGATTATGGGAACGTGCAGTAAAACATCGGGCTGAGTAGGCAAGAGGCAGCCTACCAAAAACAAAAACTTCGGTTTCAACGCCCATTGGTTTATTCTGATGCATTGTTGTTAAGGTTTCTTTTGACAACTCAACCTGCAGCGTCCAGCGCTTTAGACCACAGCGGGCAAGCACTTCCAGGGTTTGGGAATTATAAATATTAACCGCAGGACCCGTAACGAAAGAAGCGTTACCAGACAATAATTGAACTGCCGTCATGTCGTTTGCTTCAACCATATATTGTTTATTGCCACAGATTTTTTTTAATGCCATCAGCTCTGAATTTGCCTCCAGCAAGGTCAGTGTTGACAGCACCACTTCTTTACTGGCTGCGCGCAGCAAACCTGCAATTTGCAACCACGAATCAAGCTTTAATAAGCGGCGTTTTGAGCATACTGTTTCACCCAGATAAACAATATCGACTGCGCTATCTGCAATCGACTCATAAAACCTGAAAACATCGTCGCGCGACCAGTAGTATAAAAGCGGACCCAGAGATAATTTTGGTGTTTTTGGTTTTAGTACCGTTTGCTGTGTTTGTTTTGTCTTCATGAAATACCGCTTTTATAAATGAACCGAAGGTTCACTGCCATGGTCGATGATAAGCCCCCAGCGTTGTCTGTGAACCTTCCGATACTTTTTCAAGTTCTGCCATCCAGTCAGAGCGCGCCTGATAGGCATCAGGATTTCTTTCGTAACTATCAATCGCTTCTCGCCATACTTTGGTTACCTGTGCCACATAAGCCGGGCTACGTTGCCTGCCTTCTATCTTAATGGCGGCAACACCAACAGACTGTAATTCAGGCAACAGCTGTAGCGTATTTAGACTGGTGGGTTCTTCAATCGCGTAATAAGTGTTTCCACCAACATTAAAACGTCCTTTGCATAAGGTTGGATAGCCAGCCGACTCGCCTTCACCATGGCAATCAATAAGCACGTGGTTTAGCCGCGTCTCAAGCCCGTTGGGCGTCTCTTTCCAGCTCACCGCATTGGCGGGTGAGCAGGCGCCAAAGGTATTGGGCGAACGCCCGGTCACATAGGAGGACAAGATACAGCGCCCTTCCACCATCACGCATAAACTACCAAAACCAAATACTTCAATCGGCACCGGACTGCTTATGGCAACCTGTTTTACCTGGCTGAGTGACAGCACCCGTGGTAATACCACACGTTGAATACCAAAGTTTTCAAAATAAAAATTAATTGCCTCGGCATTGGTTGCCGAAGCCTGTACAGACAAATGTAAGCGCAACTCCGGCCAGCGCTTGCGGGCATAATCCATCACCCCGATGTCTGCCAGAATTAAAGCATCAACCCCCATATCTGCAGCGTGGTCAACAGCATGTTGCCAGCGCGACCACCCCGAAGGTTGCGGAAAGGTATTGATGGCGACAAAAAGTTTTGCGCTTTGATCATGCGCATAACGAATGCCTTCATCAGCGCGTTTATCATCAAAATTGAGCCCGGCAAAATGTCGTGCATTGGTATCGTCTTTAAACCCCATATACACCGCATTTGCACCGTTATCAACAGCGGCTTTTAGTGAAGGCAAATTACCCGCAGGACATACAAGCTCCATATTTCCAGCCTCTAGTTTATAGTTTACGCTTGCACATATTGATTCGACCTATCCATTGTTAGAGTCGAAAACGATGCATCCATG
>CAZYCY010000439.1:0-2104 GCA_964646145.1 uncultured Thiotrichaceae bacterium | reverse complement strand
TCAGCCTCGCTGCCGGTGTTCTGTTTGCAACCTTGATTACCTTATTCCTGATACCATCTTTGTGCATAATACGTGTTCAATTAGCTAATATGATTGGGCTGGATAGAAGTAAGTCTATCCCCAATCTTTGATCTTGATGTCTATTCCTGGGGCAGGTATTCCAATTAATTCAAACCCTCCATTTGTTCCATAAGACTTGTAAATGTTTCGCAACTGACTATCCACTCAGCAACCTGCTCCAACCGTAACTTCTCAATAAGTCGGGGCAGTCCATAATTTTGAGACACGCCGTAAATACGTCCCTGTAGGCTTGACGGTAGCATCCATGCTACCAACAGTCTCAAAACGATGGACTGCCCCGACTTATTGAGAAGTTACCTCCAACCCATCTGAAGACTTGATTTTAAACAGTTTTGATGCAAAAGGGCTGACCTCAGTTTCACGAAATTTGTATTTAACCTGCCGAACCAGCAATTGATGTTCTTGCTCTATGCCTTGTTCCATGCCTTGCTGAAATCCTTTGGCTTGCAGATCTTCTGCCCATTGCTTCGCTCTTTGTGACAACATCGCTTTAGCCTCGCTTAACTCAGTTACGTTAGATAAAAACTCATCCTGATTAGCAGCGGTTTTTAGTACTCGCTTGATCCAGATGATAAAACTTCTGCCTAAATCGGTTTGTTTTGCTGCGTCCAGCTGAGCAAACAATTGTTTCAGTGTTTGCTCCATAGCGTGCATGGATACGCCATTTTCCAGCCGGATCATGGCTGCTACCAGATTTTTCAATGATGCCATGTCGGCATCATTATAGCTGCCTTCATCAACCAGAAAGTAATTCATGTCTGGGCAATATCGATGCAGACCGCCTTTTACTTCAACCTAAAAAAATCAGTTGAATCGTAGCGAGGGTGACTAAGGTGCTGAAGATTAACGACTTTACAGGTTATATTGGAGGAAAGCGTATCACCCATACGGTGAGTTCAATATATTCTGGAAAGTCGTTAAGATTCAGCGCATTAGGCATTCGCAGTAGGTTCAACTGATTTTTTTAGGTTCAACCACTAAATCCTTGATGTTGGTCGCAGCATTCCATCTGGTTTCTCCATTATATAATACGATTGGTAATATTGGAGGAAGTTTTTGTGGCGGTTTAATCACTTTCGCTTTGATTAAATCCAGGTACAGTAAATGTACATAAGATCCCAGTCGCACTGCCATATAATAATCAACCGTAGACTGAAATTCAATCAGCAGGTAGAGATACAGCCAACCATCATGGTTTTGATTATTGAACCTGACGCGCCAGATAATATCATCCTCGCGTTCACTTAAGTGCTCTGTGACATAACTGGCATTGGTTTTTTCAAGGGTGGTGAAGTCAATATCGGCAACCCAGGGTTCGTTCACGAAACCGGTAATCAAGTCCTGTATCATCTCGGGGTGTGAGAAAAGCTGTTTATAGGAAGTGTCGTGGTTTGCCATAGGCGCATATTAACATAGGCTGTCACTGTGCCACATTACGTTTACATAGCAGCTTACGAGCTGTTGCCTGTGCCCCAATCAGATCATTGGCGTTGCCCAAGAGACCATGATGGATCCGAAACCGAAGGGGGGGGGCATGTACAATACCAGCCATAGCCGGAACATTATAAAACCCAATCAAAAACAAAAAACAAATATCTGACCCATCAAACACGCCTCAGACAGAAAAACCATTGTGGTCGATAGCTCAGTAACAATGTTTGCACTAACGCCGCAATGGTGAGCAGCCCTGTCCAGTAAACCAGTCCAACCGCGATGCCCTGGCTTACTACACAAAGCATGCAGGCCAATATCAAACAGATGCAGCCGATGATGCGAAAGGTTATCACCTGCCATTCAGGGCGTTTCTTGCTTTGCGGACATAGCTGTAAGAAATGACGTTTCATGGCAAAACTCAGGGCGATAAAGCCAATAAAAACAAGCATGAAACTGAGGGCGATCATGGGGTTGCTGCGTCCGTATTCTTGGCTGCATTTTTGCCCGTGTTCTTACTAATATTAGCAGCCAACAAAGCCGTCTGCTTGCGCTGCATTGTTATCGCCGTTAGCGCAAACACAATACCGAA
>CAZYCY010000438.1:0-2107 GCA_964646145.1 uncultured Thiotrichaceae bacterium | reverse complement strand
TTAAATTAGTAACTTAAGGGCAACTCTTGTAACTTCTCAATAAGTCGGGGCAGTCCATCATTTTGAGACACGCCGTAAATACGTCCTTGTAGGCTTGACGGTAGCATCCATGCTACCGACAGTCTCAAAACGATAGACTGCCCCGACTTATTGAGAAGTTACCAACTCTTTAACCATCTAAGGCACGGTATTTTTCACGCAAGCGGTTTCTTAAACTAATCGCGGTCATGTTAAGGGCGACGATAACCACAACCAGCACAAATGAAGTGGCATAAACCAGTGGTCTTGCCGCTTCTACATTCGGGCTTTGGAAACCCACATCAAAAATATGGAAACCTAAATGCATGAACTTCTGGTCAAGATGCAAAAATGGAAAATTGCCATCCAGTGGCAAGCTTGGCGCCAGTTTCACCACGCCAACCAGCATTAATGGTGCAACCTGACCGGCCGCGCTGGCCACCGCCAAAATCAGACCGGTCATAATGGACGGGCGAGCCATTGGCAAGATTATACGCCTCAGCGTTTCTGCCTGGGTTGCCCCCAGTGCAGAACTGCCTTCTCGTAAGTTCTTAGGGATACGCGATAAACCTTCTTCTGTGGCAACAATAACCACAGGCAAGGTCATCAACGCCATAGTAAGCGCTGCCCATAACAATCCCGGGGTACCGAAAGTAGGTGCGGGTAGCATTTCCGGAAAAAACAGGGCGTCAATATTGCCACCAAGAAAATAAACAAAAAAGCCCAAACCAAATACACCATAAACAATAGAAGGCACACCTGCAAGGTTGAACACAGCAACGCGAATAGTGCGCGTTAACATGCCCTGTTTTGCGTATTCACTTAAATAAATGGCTGCCACCACGCCAAAGGGCGTTACCAGCATGGTCATGATTAATACCATCAGCACAGTGCCAAATATAGCCGGGAATATACCTCCTTCAGTATTGGATTCACGCGGATCTTCAGAAAGAAAATGCCACAGCGAATGCACATAAAACTTAAGTTTTTCAATGACAGACATTTTGTTTGGCTGCCATGCCTTAATAATATTCTCCAGCGGCACAATCACTTCACTGCCATCCATCACTATGGCGCGAATAGAATCACGTTTTAGCTGTTGGGATAGCTCACGTGTTTGCATTAATATAGCCTTGAATTCTACATCCAAATTATTGCGTTTTTCTGTTAAATCAGCTATTTCCTCAGTAGTTAGTTTATCATCCAGTTGCAAACGTCTTTCTGTTAAACGTAATCGCTCCATTTGATGATTAATCGCGCCGATATCACGCTTGCGTAACTGCACTATCTGTTCACGTATGTCGTTGCTGCGTTGCAGACGGGTAATCAGTTCGTCCCATACTACTTGCTTATCTGCTGTTTCATTACTCACGACGACACGTGAGATGCCATCAGCGTCTTTTTCATAAACGGCGTTGAGATAACCGTAAAAATCACCCCATTCAACCCGTTCCAGAGCCATAATGTTTTCAGGCTGCTCTCGTTTTATCAGGTCTATGTCGAATAACCATCTAAAGTCAGTGCCTAAAATATCACGATTACCGGTTTTAACCAGATAACGTCTTACCTCTCCATGCGCTTCTGCTGACCCTGTTAACTTAAGCAAGGCTTCAACAGGCGCAATTTCCGATTCAACGATTTCACCAATTATGGTGACTGTATATTTCTCGTTTTCAAAATGAAAGGCTTCAACATTGGCCGGCCAGAAATGGCTCATGCCACGAAACACAATCAGCATTAATAGACCCACTACAGCAACCAGGGCAATAGCAAGTGCGCCTGCATTTATCCAGATCCAGGGGGTACCCTCTTTAAACCATTGGCGAAGCATCCTTAATTCCTCAATTGAACGTGGTGGTGCAGGGCAAGGCACAAGGACTCGGAATAGTTATTACTATTGCATGGAGTTGTAATGTCACCATGCACCGCTTTCGATGTACAGTCCACTATATAGTCTGAGCCGACAGGCAGATAAAACGATGATTTGATATTGGTTCTATTCATACAAATAAAGTTATAGTTAGTATGGAGCGCTCAACTGAGAATTTAAGGATTACAATCCGCTATACTTTTTACGTAATCGATGCCT
>CAZYCY010000437.1:0-2110 GCA_964646145.1 uncultured Thiotrichaceae bacterium | reverse complement strand
TTAAGTGATTGCTTTTATTTTTTTACTGTTCACTATTAAATGTTCGTTGCGTTTTTAGCTAGTAAAGCACTTCCATAACAGGCTTCAGTATGAACAGCATCTAAAATTTCAATGCCTGTTGTTTGTTTGCGTATTTGTTTCCACGCTGGATTTTTACTGCCACCGCCTGCGGTAAATATTCTTTTTGCTGTGCCGGCACCAAGCGCATTCAGTTTTTTATAGCCTTCAGCTTCAATATTGGCGATACCTTCGAGTAAACCCTGGAAAAAAACTACATGTGATGATGGACGTGGGCTGGTATTATTTTGTTTTTTATTATCATTAACAGGAAAGCGTTCACCAATGCCAGCTAGCGGGTAATAATTTAACCCTGTTGCTTGTTCTGGTTTTAGTTGCGGCGTCATTTTGTCTAGTTGTGCCTGGCTGAAGTGCTGCAGCAAAACGCGACCACCACTGTTGGACGCACCACCCACCAACCAGTGATTGTTCAGGCGATGGCTGTAAATGCCGTACCTTGGGCTGAACAAAGGTCTGTCCGAAAAAAGTTTAATCACCAGTGTGCTGCCAAGTGAGGTAACAGCATCGCCAATTTTGTTAGCTCCGGTAGCTAAAACAGCAGCATTGCTATCTGTGGTACCAGCTATCACCAGACAATTATTGGCAAGATTGTATTTTTTTATTAAGTCAGCTTTTATCGTGGCGATTTTTGTACCGGGTGCGACAACAACGGGTAGCATTGCTGATGCTACAATGGCGTTCTCGCTATTATCTTGCAACCAGTTTGGCCATGACCGGTTCATGCTGTCATAGCCCAGCTTCAGGCAATTATTTTCGTCACTAATGCCGTATTGTCCAGTAAGTGATGCCGCCAGCCAGTCTGCCTGAAAACAGAATTGTTCTGTTTGCGGGTATTTCTGCAAAAGATTAAGTGCTTTTGCCAGTGCTGAACTGGCACCGTGTACTGCGCTATCAGCAGGCGCAAAACGATGGATTATTTCTGCTTGTTTTTGGCTTTGCATGTCGTTGTACATGAGCGCCAGCGACAGTGCTGTGCCGTCTTTTTTGCAGGCGATTAGTGTGCCTGAAGTGCCGTCAATTGAAATGGCAACAATACGATGATGTTTATTGAGCTGTTGCAGCTTTTCAACGGTTTCAATCAGTAGTTGATCAAGCAGTTGTAGCCATATATTCGGGTCGCATTCATTTTTCTGTTGTTCACTATTGCGTTGTTTTTTTTTAGCGGCTGCAGAGGCGCAAGGTTTAAAAGCGATGCGATGATTGATGAGTTCGTTTTCATCTATATCAATACAGCTTGCTCGAATACCTGAAGTGCCTATATCAATACCAAGAAAAGCAGACGATGCCACCGTTAAGGACTCAGGATCAAATAACTTACGAAACTTAACTTGCCTTTTTGCTCCAGCTTGAATGATCTCAAATCGTTGCGTAGCGCAACTATGCGCCTTTTGAGATCATCCAATCTGAAACAAAAATTCGGCGTTAAGTTCCGCATCTTATTTAATCCTGAGTCCTAAGGAAGTGAAACTACGGCTGGTGCAGTCCAGTTTGTTTCTTTATGTTCAGCTACCACGGTGGTGTAAACGCCACCACGAACATTAAACTCTGCCCTCAGGCGCATAAACCGTGGTTGGCAAGAATTAACCAGTTCAGACAGAATTTCATTGGTGACGGCTTCATGAAAAGCGCCTTCATCACGAAACGACCAAATGTACATTTTTAACGATTTTAATTCGATGCAGCTTTTTTCCGGCACGTACTCCAGGTCCAGTGTGGCAAAATCAGGCTGCCCGGTTTTAGGGCATAAACAGGTGAATTCTGGCAGGCGAATACGAATCGTGTAATCACGTTCCGGTGTTGGGTTGTCAAAGGTTTCTAACTGTTTTGAAGGTTTGCTTGTCATCTGTAGGCTCGACCTGAATAAAGGCGACATTATACAGAATAAAACCCCAATTCATCTATAGAAACGCGAATGATAATCTGCTGCCACACCCATAGGTTTGGCGGAATAGTTTAAAATGATAGGGTTTTTCCATAATCCTTAAATCAGCTTGTGCTACGTCGTGTTTCTATTTAGAGGTGCCCTTTAGGA
>CAZYCY010000436.1:0-2129 GCA_964646145.1 uncultured Thiotrichaceae bacterium | reverse complement strand
TGCTTTATGCCTTATCGGGACCGGTAATAAGTATTTTGCGACGTTATAGAAAACGTGGCAGGGTGGATTAATATTTTTAGAGATGTCAGAGAGGTGGTACATGAATGTACCGTTAGTAATCGTTGCATAAGTATTCGCAGTGTGTGCTTTTTAAAGTCCCCGATAGGGGATCCGTAAATCCCACGCCTTTAGGCGGCCAGGGTTAAGTGGAAGCATCATTAATCCCGTAACTTGCAGGTTACGCTCCGTCATTCCTGCATGCTTCTAGCAGGAATCCATCATGTAGCTAGATTCCTGCTAGAAACATGCAGGAATGACGTGACAAGTAATGATGATTTTAGTGTTCTATAGTGCCTTTAGGCGAAATGACCGGCTTTTAGCCGTAACCTGAAACCACCGGCTTTGAGCCGGTGGAGTATTCATACTGACGGTAGCATGGATGCTACCGTCAAGCCCCGCTTTGGCAAACATGGGGATAGCTGATTGTGCTCCTGCATTTTCCGCACTTCCCACTTCCATGTGGGTCGTATACGGTGTGTTTCAAAAGTACACACTGCGAATACTTATGCAATGCTCTATAACTGACCTGAGGATGGTATTAATAGGGATGACCATTAGGACTCAGGATTAAATAAGATGCGGAACTTAACGCCGAATTTTTGTTTCAGATTGGATGATCTCAAAAGGCGCATAGTTGCGCTACGCAACGATTTGAGATCATTCAAGCTGGAGCAAAAAGGCAAGTTAAGTTTCGTAAGTTATTTGATCCTGAGTCCTTAGTATGAAAAAAATACGTTTTTACCTGGACATCTCGCCTCAACAATATTTGTCCTATTATAAAGGGCAGGCAAAATTTGTTAACGTGCAAACAGATCAGGGTCATACTTTGAAATTTCCGGCATCAGGGCTACAGAAATTTATTACAGCCTCAGGGATACATGGTTGCTTTGAAATTGAATTTAATGAGCAGTATAAGTTGCTAAGCTTAAATCGGGTTGGATAAAAACTGGCAGTAGCAAATGCTTATGCAACGATTAATAGCATCGTTTTGTAAACCTTTTATCCACTATGTTGCCTTATCGCCCAGTCAATATGCCCAACGACCATCATCTCACCTGAGTTTTCGAGTTCCCGTTTTTTTTCTTGTAAAGTCTGCATAAGCTTTTTAGATGTTGGAGAATTGCCTAGTGCAATAGCGATATTTCTTAACCAGCGCAGATATCCAATACGACGAATAGCCGAGCCTTCCGTATTTTTTAAAAATGTGGCTTCAGACCAATTGAATAGATCGATCAAATCTGGTGCATCAAGTGGATGGCGAGTAAAAAAATCGGGTTCACGGGTGGCTTGTGAAAAGCGATTCCACGGACAGCATAACTGGCAATCATCACAGCCATAAATACGGTTGCCGATGTTTTTCCGAAATTCCACTGGAATACTGCCGTGCAACTCAATGGTTAAATAGGAAATACAGCGGCGCGCATCAACTTTGTAGGGGGCAATAATTGCTTGCGTAGGGCAGATGTCGATACATGTTGTGCAGCTACCGCAGTGATTTTCAGGCACATGCTTCGTTTCTACTTGCGATAAGGGTAGCGGTAAGTCGGTGTAAATCTCACCGAGAAAAAACCAGGATCCAGCTTTTGAGTTGATTAAGTTGCTGTGTTTCCCCATCCAGCCAAGCCCGGCTTTTTCGGCCAGGGCTTTCTCCAGCACTGGTGCGCTATCAACGAATGCGCGGTAACCAAATTCACCAATGGCATTTTTGATTTTATCAGCCAGCTTCTGTAAACGTTTCCGCATCACTTTGTGGTAATCACGACCTAATGCGTAGCGCGAGATATAAGCCATGTTGGGGTTAGCCAACACTGTATCAGATAGCTCACAGTCTGGTGGCATGTAATCCATACGTACAGAAATTACCCGGCAGGTGTGTTCAACAAGCCGTTCAGGGTGGCTGCGCTTACTGCCGTGTTTTTGCATGTAATCCATTTCGCCATGAAAGCCCGCCGCCAACCAGTCGCGCAGGTGTTCATCGTGTTCGCTTAGATCGATATCCGATACCCCCAACTGTTGAAAGCCCAGTTCTTTAGACCAGTCAATAATCATTTGTAAAAGTCGGGAGTAAT
>CAZYCY010000435.1:0-2160 GCA_964646145.1 uncultured Thiotrichaceae bacterium | reverse complement strand
CCGGGTTCTGATGGTAATAAGAAAGCGATGCGCCAGTTAGCACAATAAGCCAGCTAATATAAACCCATAACATGAAGATTATCATGATGGCAAAACCGGAGTAAATGGCGGTATAGTTTGTCGAGTTAACAATAAAAATTTTAAATACTGAGCCAGTTATTATCCATAAAATGGTGGCAGTGACGGCACCAAACATGGCGGATTTAAAGCGGACTTTGGTATTTGGAATAAGTATGTAGATTAAGGCGAAAACAACGATAGTAAGAATAATCGGCACGGCTTCACCGATAAGCAGCAAAATGGTTCCGAACGGTTCAATGGCGGAGATTTTGTTAACAACAATGGATGTATTGAACGATGCGGTTATACCAGCAGCGGTAAACAGTAACAGCGGACCAATGAGTATGACGCTTAAATAATTACTAAAACGTTGAAAAATATTTCGACTAACCGTGAGTCGCCAGGTGAAATTTAAAGCGCTTTCAATCTTTTTAACCAGTGATAAAACAGTAAAAATCAGGATTAGCAGTCCAACTGAGCCGAGGACGCCAACATTTATATTATCAACAAAAGAAATAATTTGCTGACTTAGCTGTAAGCCTTTTTCACCCAATGGTTGCAAAAAGCTGGTTAAAGCAGGTTCTAGCTGATTATGAACACCGAAACCTTTTAATACTGAAAAGCTAACGGCCAGCAGAGGCACTAATGACAGCAGCGTGGTGTAAACCAGGCTCATGGCACGAAGAGAAGGCAGACCACCGCTTAAATCACGGATAGCACCATAAAATATTCTTAGTGACTGGATAAAAAAAGCATGAAGCGTAGGGACTTCCTTCAGCTTTGTTTGCCACAGTAGTGCGGTAAGTTTTTTTTGGCTGTCTGCTAACATGGTTCGAGTATTAGTCGCTTATCTTGCGTTGTTGTAAGCGCCAATCCTGATAATCTATTCCTTGCTTATAGGCTTCCTGGTTAACGTAATCAAGTACGCCCCATAAGCGATAGAAATGTACAACCGAATCAACACGAATGATTTCCGTACCTTCGCTATCAAAAAAAACGATGCTGGGAGCATAAAAAATATTAAGCGATCGCGCCCACTCTTTTGCGGTTGTTTCAATGCCTTGCGGCGTAATCACCTGGGTATCTGCCCACATGTTAAGCTGGATAACATTCATTTGTTCTATTTCCTGAATGATTAAGTCATTAGAAAGCGGTGCGCTATGCAACAGATCACAGGCATGGCAGTTTCCCTGCTCAAAAAATACCGCAATGGGTCTGTTGTCTTTGCGTAATGCCGCGAGATCATGAGGTGCTTCAATAAAAAAGTCACGTTCGTTTAAGCCGCCTAACAGAAAAAACTCGCCTGGAATGGCGCGGGAAAAATATTCGGCAAACGTTTCTTTTTTATAGAAATCTTCGCTAACATACCGTAATGCAGCGCGAAATTTATAAGGCGGATAAAAACCCCGTAAACGAAAAACCGGTGTGCCTTCTTCGTTGTAAAAAACCATTGACGGGGTAAAATTGGCTCTGTAACGGATGGCTAGCTGACGCTCTGTATGCGTGGTTCCATCAGTGTCAATTATATCGTCAATACCCCAGATGTCGATTGCAATCACATCGTAGTATGTCTGCAAGTAATTTATAATATCAGTATCAGACAGGCTGGTTTTAAAAAACTGCTCACAATAAGCGCAGCGACTTTGTCCGAAATAAGTGATGATGCCTTTTTTCCCTGCCTGCTTTGCATCGGCAAGGTCATCGCGCAGGTCACCCGATGAAAACTTGAACCAGTCGGGGTGAACCAGCTCTTCTTCTAGCTGCGCATCATCAAAGTCGATGCTTGTATTGATGCCACCTGTCGCTTGTGTCAGGATAGTTGTTGGCGTTGCAGAGTAGACTGTAAAAGAAAACAGTAATAACAGTATGGATAGTGCGAGCGGTTTTGTGTACATTTTTTCTGTTGTTTAGATTAAAGCTATGTTTATATCATATGACAAGCAAACAAAATACCATATCATCGATGAATAATTCAAGCCGTGTTTTAATGTTAATGGCAAAGCAATGTGCCTATTGTGGTCCCATGATGCAAATACTGACAGAACTGATGAAAGCGGGTGAACTTGTGGAATGTCGCATCGTTAATATTGAAGATAATCC
>CAZYCY010000434.1:0-2167 GCA_964646145.1 uncultured Thiotrichaceae bacterium | reverse complement strand
CTTATGCAACGATTAATATCTGGTTTTCCATCTTTTGGTTCGTAATCGCCACATCCACATGTGGCACTACTGGCGAAAAAATGCGGGCTATAAATGGGTAATCAGCGTTCTTGTTTAATGGCTGAAGCGTCAATATGCATAGCTTCACTGCTGTCGATTACACCAGCATTCGGGTCATTAAATACCTCAATATCCATTTGACCTTCGCTTTTAGCAACGATGGAAGAGACCACGGCATCACCCGAAACATTAACCGCTGTACGAATCATGTCCATCAAGCGGTCTACCCCTAAAATAAGTGCAATGCCCTCAATGGGTAAACCTACCTGCGCAAATACCATAGACAGCATAATCAAGCCCACGCCAGGTACACCTGCGGTGCCAATCGAAGCCAGTACAGCCATTAAAATAACGGTAAGATAACCAGCTATACCGAGGTCGACACCATAGACATTGGCAATAAAAACGGTGGCAACCCCCTGCATGATTGCGGTGCCGTCCATATTGATTGTGGCGCCAAAAGGTACGGTGAAAGAGCCAACAGAATTATTAACCCCCATACGTTTGGTGACCGTTCTTAAAGTGACAGGAATGGTTGCATTAGAGCTAGCGGTACTGAATGCAAAAACTTGTGCGCCTCTGATTTTTTTAAGAAATATGGCTGGGCTCAAGCCTGAGAAAACTTTTAAAATAATCATCAAAGTAACGAATAAATGCAGCATAAGTACGCCAACCAGTACTAAAACATAACCGGCTAGCTGGACTAATAAATCCATACCAAGGTCTGCCATTGATTTTGCAATTAAAGCAAAAACAGCATAAGGCGCCACTGCCATGACAATGCCCACCATCTTCATCATGATCTCATTGGCAACTTCGGCATTTTCAATGACTTTTTGTGCTTTAGTTTCCACCATTAAGATGCTAATACCCAATAATATAGAAAAGAAAATAATAGGCAGCATCTCGCCACTGGCCATGGCGTTAAGTGGGTTGGTTGGAATAATATTAATCAGAACCTCAGTTAAAGGCGGCGCCTCTCTGCCTGCAAAGGTGGCATCAGTGACCTGGTTCATGCCTGTACCAATACCAGCAACAGCAGCAACAGTAATGGCGACGGTAATTGCCACCGCCGTTGTCAGCATATAAAGGGCAAACGATTTACTGCCAACACGTCCCAGTGTTTTTATATTTCCAATTCCGCATACACCGCAGATAAGTGAGAAAAACACCAAAGGCACAACCAGCATTTTTAGTGCGTTAACAAACAGTGATCCGATGCTGTGGAAAAGTCCATTAACGACGTATTCGTTGATGAAAGAGCCGGTGACATTTAAACCACTAAGATTGAAAAACAGGCCGACAGCAATGCCTGAAGCCATGCCTAATAGCACTTTGTTGGTTAAGTTCATTGTGTTTTTCTCATAAGTGATACGCTGTATTTGTTAGCCATGATGATTCTACCGATTTTGTTTAGAGCATAAAAAAGGACGAATTTATTCGCCCTTCTTTTTTGCCGCTTCATATGTTGGCAATTTTTTATCATGCCTTTGTATTTAACTCAGCACAGTACCATGGTCAGGACGCAGGTTATTGATTTGTCCATCCTTTGGTTCGTAAACGGCACATCCGTGTGCCACTACTCAGGCATCTGCAACATGGATGTTGCAGTAGAGCGCCAAGTAAGCAAGCATGGGGATGTATTTACAGCGACCTGAAAAATCAATAACCTGCGCCCTGACCTCATAATAATGCTGAGTTAAATGCAGAGGCATGTTTTTTATTGTTCTGTAATTTCACCCATTAACCCGGCTGTGTGATAACCGGCATCAACATAAATAACTTCACCGGTAATACCACTGGCCAGACTTGAACAAAGAAAAGCCGAGGTATTGCCAACTTCCTCAATAGTCACATTGCGATGCAGTGGCGCACTTCGTTCAACGTGCTGGATAATTTTGTTAAACCCGGTAATGCCTTTTGCTGCCAGGGTTTTGATTGGTCCGGCTGAAATAGCATTAACACGAATGCCTTCTGAACCCAGAGAGTGTGCCAGATAACGAACATTAGCTTCAAGGCTGGCTTTTGCCAGCCCCATCACGTTGTAACCGGGGAAAGCGCGCACCGCACCGAGATAACTCATGGTGATGATGGCAGCATCATCTCG
>CAZYCY010000433.1:0-2172 GCA_964646145.1 uncultured Thiotrichaceae bacterium | reverse complement strand
TGAAAGCCCAGTTCTTTAGACCAGTCAATAATCATTTGTAAAAGTCGGGAGTAATTGATGTTGTGGGCTGTTTCAGGCATGGTTTTAGGTTTTACCTGAATCCGTATCTTCAGGACGGATTCAGGTTTTATATTATAACCAGTAGTAAAACATACAATCTAAAAATTTTATATTAAAATAGCGAGCCGATTCAACCATCAAAGATAAGCCTTATGTCCGTCCGTACTCGTTTTGCCCCAAGCCCTACTGGTTATCTCCACGTTGGCGGTGCCCGCACTGCCTTGTTCTCATGGTTGTACGCTAGAAAAATGGGTGGTCAGTTTATTTTGCGTATAGAAGATACTGATCGTGAGCGTTCAACCGATGCATCGGTTAATGCCATTTTAGAAGGTATGGCGTGGTTGGGGCTGGACTACGATGGTGGGCCTTTTTACCAGACGCATCAGTTTGCGCGTTATAAAGAGGTCATACAGCAGTTGCTCGACAGTGGTGATGCATATTTTTGTGCTTGTAGTCGAGAAAGACTAAACGAGTTGCGCGAACAGCAAATGGCAAATAAGGAAAAACCGCGTTATGATGGTTTTTGCCGACATAAAAATATAGTCGCTGCTGACAATACGGTTGTGCGCTTCAAGAACCCGCTGGAAGGAGAGGTAATAATCGAGGACATGGTCAAAGGCCGTGTGAAAATTAATAATCGCGAACTGGATGACTTAATTATTGAGCGCAGTGATGGCTCGCCAACCTACAACCTGAGCGTGGTGGTTGATGACTGGGACATGAAAATCACTCACGTCATTCGTGGTGATGACCATTTAAACAATACTCCGCGCCAGATCAATATTTTAAAAGCATTAAGAGCAGAGCTGCCAGTGTATGCACACGTACCGATGATTTTGGGTGACGATGGCAAGCGTCTGTCAAAACGCCATGGTGCAGTCAGTGTTATGCAATATAGAGAAGACGGCTTTTTACCCGAAGCCTTAATCAATTATCTGGTTCGTCTAAGCTGGTCGCACGGAGACCAGGAGATATTCAGCCGTGAAGAAATGATCGAGCTGTTTGATGCAGTGGATATCAATACCTCTGCTTCAGCGTTTAATACTGAAAAATTACTTTGGCTGAACCAGCATTATATAAAAACCAAAAAACCTGAAGCTCTGGCGCAGCAGATGCAGGATTACATAAAAAATGCCGGTTATTCGCTAGATAATGGTCCTGATTTAACTGCCGTATTAAACGTTTTTCAGGAACGTTGTAATACACTGGTTGAGCTGACAGCAGATATACGTTTTCTTTATCAAGACTTCGATGAATACAATGCAAGACAGGCGAAAAAGCAGTTTAAAGAAACCACCTTGCCCATCCTGGAAAATTTACAGCAGCAATATTCTGCGTTAAATAACTGGACGGCAGAGGCAATACATAAAGTGGTTGAAAACACAGTGACTACACTTGAGGTTGGCTTTGGCAAAGTAGGTCAACCATTGCGACTAGCCGTTACCGGTCATGGGAAATCGCCCTCAATTGACATTACACTGGAATTGCTTGGTAAAGAAAAAACCTTACAACGCCTGGAGCAGGCTATTAGTTTCATTAAACCTTAAAAAATCAGTTGAAAGTGCATTATAACCAGACCACTACAGAGCTATGACGCAGCGTGCCGGCGAAGCATTTTCTTTACTAAAGATTCCATTCAATATAAGATGTAATTCCCATTTTGGGGCTATAGCTCAGCTGGGAGAGCGCAACACTGGCAGTGTTGAGGTCAGCGGTTCGATCCCGCTTAGCTCCACCATTCTATTCTTAAAAAATATCAATTGCCTCGCCATACAGTATTGCAGCGCAGTATTCGCGTGCGCTGGTATCGTTCAAAGGTTTCTAGATAATATATGATCGACATGGATTGAAGTCGAACAGGACGGGTCAGGGGGGGGGAATAACCAACATCATATGAAAATATTGTTGTTTACCGATGAAGATTATTATTACACAACGATTTTGTTTGTTGATCTGAGGGGTGTGTTGTTGCACGCGCATCAAAGGTATCGCCAGACATCTTGATTTACTCCGGGAAAAAGCCAAAACATGAAATGGTTAAGCCGTACTACGAATGATGCAAGCCAGATAATAGCGGCAACATAAAAGCTTCACCTGGTATCATTTGGCGGC
>CAZYCY010000432.1:0-2186 GCA_964646145.1 uncultured Thiotrichaceae bacterium | reverse complement strand
AGGGTAGATACTTTTTGATTTCAAATTCTCCAGCCACGCCTGAAAAATCAACACATCCCATAAATAATAATGCCAGCGACGTTTACCGCTGACGTGTTCCAGCCACATTTTACGAATCGGTGCCGAATCAAAAAAACCTCCTTCGCGCAATTTTTTTTCACTTAACAGCTCCTCACCCCATTCTCTAAGTGGGCCACGTAACCATTCATCTATGGGCACACCAAACCCCATTTTGGGTCGTTCCATCAACTCACGTGGTACATAGCGATACAAAACTTCACGTAATATCCATTTGCCTTTACTGTTTTTATATTTCATCGACATCGGCAGTTGCCAGGCAAACTCTACTACTCGATGATCAAGCAGCGGCACTCGTGCTTCAAGGCTGACCGCCATGCTGGCTCTGTCCACCTTGGTGAGAATGTCATCAGGGAGATAAGTCATGCTGTCGAGATACATCATGCGCTCGCGCAAGCCCGGTAGCTTTGGTTTGTTTTCTGAATTATTGAACAGAGTTAAG
Organism: uncultured Thiotrichaceae bacterium; assembly: GCA_964646145.1. GTDB lineage: Bacteria > Pseudomonadota > Gammaproteobacteria > SZUA-229 > SZUA-229. Next base: position 1,666 of record CAZYCY010000432.1, on the reverse strand, counting down.
GGTTCTTTACCGCCTATCACGATTTTATCTGGATTCTTCCAGTGTGAAACCAGACTGTGGTAATAAGACTCTCCCGCACCTTGCCTTACTACATCAGCCAGTTTTGGCAACCGGTCTACAAGGTGAGCAATTTGTAACCGTTTGGGTAACATTTGCTGCATATTTTCCAGTGCTGTGCCTGGTAACAAATTAATAGTATTAGCCAGAACCTTACGCAAGGGGGGGGGCAACAGACGCAACTTACGCCACATTTGATAGCCCTGGGTATAGCGATTATAGCCACAAAAAAGTTCATCACCGCCGTCACCAGACAGGCTTACAGTGACATGTTTGCGTGCCAGCTCACTAACCAGAAGAGTCGGAATTTGTGAGGAGTCTGAAAAAGGCTCATCCCAGATGGTCGGCAGTTTCGGTATCACCGCCATCGCCTCCTGTGGGCTTACATACAGCTCGGTATGCTCAGTGTTTAAATGCTTTGCTACCGCTTTAGCATGAACCGCTTCGTTATAACCTTTTTCATGAAAACCGATGGTAAAGGTTTTTACTGGTTTATCTGACTGAGCCTGCATTAATGCAGTAACCAGGGTAGAGTCAAAACCACCCGATAGAAATGCCCCTAGAGGCACATCCGATGCCATCCGTCTCAGTACTGCGTCACGCAATAAAACATCCAGCTCATCTATTGATTGCTCTACATCGGTTTTTAAATTCGCACTGCCATTTTCAGCAACTTCTGCCAAATTCCAATAACATTGAGGCTTGGCTACTTCTTTGCCCCCATTTTTAATCACCACAAAGTGCGCCGCTGGCAACTTGGCGATACCGTGATAAATACTCCAGGGTGTCGGCACGTAGTTGTGGCGCATGTAAAGTGCTAAAGCATCCCTATTGATATCACCTTGCCACTCAGGATGAGCACTCAGGCTCTTTAGCTCTGAAGCGAATAAAAAAAGATTACCATTACCACCATAATAGAGCGGTTTTTCACCCATGCGATCACGAGCGAGAAACAAGGTTTTTTCAGCATTATCCCATAGCGCAAAGGCAAACATGCCATTGAGTCGTTGTAACGCGCCCTCGACCCCCCAGTGCCTGAGTGCTGCCAGTAAGGTTTCAGAGTCAGAGTGACCGCGCCAGTCAAAGTGACCGTTTTGTTTTTCCAGGTCGATTCTTAAACTCTGATGATTATAAATTTCGCCATTGTAAATCAAGGTAAAGCGTCCACAGGGCGAGTGCATGGGCTGATGACCCGCTGGCGAAAGGTCAATAATTGACAGTCTGCGATGCGCAAGCGCCAGGTCGCCTTCATTATTTAACCAGATGCCCATATCATCTGGACCGCGATGCTGAATTTGCATTGCCATGCGTTCAATGGTTATTGCATCAACGCCACGATTATTCCAATAGCCAACAATTCCACACATTACTAATCAACCGTTTTTTTTGCTTTATCAATTTTTTACATGCAGAGGCATGATTTTTTATATAGTGACGCGTACTGCTTTACTATCACATCCAGGGTATAATTTTGTTCAATTCTATTTCTAGCAGCAACACCCATCATCCGACGCTGTTCCGGGGTCATGGTTAATAATGCTTCCATCCCTGCAATCATTGCTTTTTCATCCCCTGCTGATAGCACCTTACCAGTATCGCCCACGATCAA
>CAZYCY010000431.1:0-2193 GCA_964646145.1 uncultured Thiotrichaceae bacterium | reverse complement strand
TGGAGCAAAAAGGCAAGTTAAGTTTCGTAAGTTATTTGATCCTGAGTCCTAAGCTTAAAAATGACCGCTTGCGTACCGTCCAAAAAATTTCTCTATGGTCGTGTGTCTTCTAGTATTTCGTTTCATTAATATGCTGCAGTCATGAAAGAGACTAACATGTTGTATTTGCTTAAGAAGTGCACTGTATTATTTGTAAATGTTTTAGTGAAACTAACTACTAGTTTTATAATTATCCTAATTATTGGATGATGAGCGATTTTTAACTAAATACAGAGGCATGTTTTATATTAGGCAAGGTTTTAATGCTTTTATGGTTTATTGATTTTGTTTGTCAATTTTCGCCCAGGTATCGCGCAAGGTAACGGTGCGGTTAAACGTCAAGTCTTCTGCTTTATTGTCTTTTACAAAGTAACCAGTACGTTCAAATTGATAGTGAACGTTTGCGCTTGCATTTGCCAATCCGGTTTCCAGCTTGCAGTTATTTAATACAATTAAAGATTTCAGGTTTAAGTGTTCAATAAAGTTTTCATTTGCAGTTGGGTTGGGGTGAGTGAAAAGTCGATCGTATAAATTTATCGTGGCATTAGTGGCATGTTCGGCGCTAACCCAGTGGATGGTGCCTTTTATTTTTCTGCCATCAGGTGATGAGCCACCTTTGGTTGCCGGGTCGTAAGTGCATGTTAACTCAATGACTTCACCGCTTTTATCTTTTACAAAACCGGTGCAGGTAATGTAATAGGCATAACGCAGGCGCACTTCACGACCGACCGACAGGCGAAAAAACTTTTTCGGTGCGTCTTCGAGAAAGTCATCACGCTCGATATAGATGACTTTAGAGAAGCTGATATTGCGTATTCCCATTTCTTCTTTTTGAGGATGATTTTTTGCTGTTAGCTCTTCCACTTGCCCGTCAGGATAATTTTCGATGGTGACTTTTAACGGCTTTAATACTCCCATCATGCGTACCGCGTGTGCATTTAAATCTTCACGAATACAGTTTTCCAGTACCGCCACTTCGATAAAGCTGTCTTTTTTGGTGACACCAATGCGGCTGCAAAAGTCACGAATAGAGGCTGGTGTATAGCCGCGACGGCGTAGACCAGAGATGGTTGGCATGCGTGGGTCATCCCAGCCATCAACATGCTGGTCAGTGACCAGCTGATTTAGTTTGCGTTTGCTGGTAATAGTATACTTGAGCTGTAACCGGGCGAATTCAATTTGTTGTGGGTGGCAGGGTGTTTTTACTTGCTCTAGTATCCAGTCATAAAGTGGACGATGGTCTTCAAATTCCAGTGTACATAATGAATGCGTGATGCTTTCAATGGCATCAGAAATACAATGCGTATAATCGTACATCGGGTAGATCGGCCAGTCATCGCCAGTGCGTTGGTGGTGTGCGCGCTTAATGCGATACAGTGCAGGATCACGCATATTAATGTTGGGAGATGCCATATCGATTTTTGCGCGTAACAGGTATTTTCCGTCTTCAAACTTGCCTGCACGCATAGCTGCAAATAGTTCCAGGTTCTCTTCAATGCTGCGGTTACGATCAGGGCTTTCCTTGCCGGCTTTGGTTAGGGTGCCGCGATATTCACGAATTTGTTCGGCACTCAGGGAATCTACATAAGCCTTGCCCTGTTTTATCAGCACTATTGCATAATCATATAACTGTTGAAAGTAATCTGAGGCGTGATATAAAGCGCTCCACTCAAAGCCCAGCCATTTTACGTCCTGCATAATGGCATTAACGTATTCCATCTCCTCTTTTTCGGGGTTGGTGTCATCAAAGCGAAGATTGCATTTGCCATTAAAATCTTTTGCCACACCAAAATTCAGGCAAATGGATTTAGCGTGACCAATATGCAGATAACCATTAGGCTCTGGTGGGAACCGGGTTTGTACGGTGGCATGTTTAGCAGTATCTAAATCATGTTGAATGATGTTGCGGATAAAATTTGTGGGTGTGCTGGTATCGTCTTCAGTTGACATAGGTTGCATGTATAACTTTTAGCTTGTTATTGGTTATGAAATACCAGGATAGCGGTATATACTATTCTTGAGTGCAAAGAGTATATTCTACCGCTGAAATGAAGGTTTTGCTGATTTTTATGCGGTTTTTGTTTGTAGCGAGCATCAGAACGAACGCGCTCAACCTGTTTTCGCATCTGATAAACGGGTCGAGCTGTTGCTGTT
>CAZYCY010000430.1:0-2195 GCA_964646145.1 uncultured Thiotrichaceae bacterium | reverse complement strand
AACGGGGCTAAAGCCCCGTTTCCAAAATACTTTAATGGTATAAAATGACTTAACTTATTGGTAACGAGATCAGAGTTATTAAAAACTAATTGACATAATATGTCGCTTGACATAATATGTCCTCACTGGCATTTGGAGAAAACATGAGCAACGAAAAGCTAGAGCAAGTAATAAACGACCTGGCAACTAAGCAATTATCAGACAGTAGCACCCTGTCGGTTGAAATGTTTGATGACGATCATACGGTCGCCTGCATCAAAGTTGAGGAGCGCGAAGAATTCCCCATCTACATGACTGTCGATGAAGGTCAAATTCTTTGTATAAGCTATTTATTTGCCGATGATGAAGTCGATCCAGAACAACGCGCTGCCATGATAGAAGCGATGCTGATGATGAATGTGTCGATTCCGCTGTCGGCATTTTCGAAAATTGGCGATCAATATATTATGTTTGGCGCGTTATCTCCCAAAGCCAGTATTGAAGAATTATTACATGAAATAGAACTGCTCAGTGACAATGTATTAGATGCCATTGATGCAGTATCCGATTATTTAACAAAAGCGTAACTATTCAGCACTACCCTGAATAACGGTAGTTTGAATAACAGCCGCTTGTATCTTATAACGACCAGGAGCAACAAAAGTCATGAGTCTTTTTAAAAAATTATTTACCGCCGTGCGCGGTGGTGCCACAGAAGTGGGTGAGTCCATTGTTGATTCGCAGGCAATTCGTATTCTGGAACAGGAAATACGCGATTCCAAAAAAGCCCTTAACGACGCCAAAACCGGATTAACATCCATCATGGCTGAAAAAATGTCAGTCGACCGCAAAGTGAAAGAGCTGCATGAAAAAATCAAAGAGCATGAAACCTATGCGGTACAGGCAATGGACAAAGGAGACGAAAGCCTGGCGCTGGATGTTGCCAACAAAATTGCCGAGTTCGAGCATGAATTAGCCATTCAGCAAGGGATACATGAGGGTTATGCGACTAAAGTGACCAGCCTGAAAAAAATGATCCGTCAAAGCGAACGCAATATACAGGCGATGGACAGAGAAGTGTCAGTGGTGAAAACCACGGCAAAGGTGCAACAGGCAAATGACCTGGCTTCGGCTAAATTTTCCGGCTCAGATTCCTCACTACGCAGTGCCACCGATTCACTTGAACGCATCAAGGCGCGGCAGCAAAAACGCGAAGACCAGGCCTCCGCTGCGCTGGATCTGGAAGCAGAAGGTGGTGATAATGACTTGCAGGCAAGGCTGAAAAATGCCGGCATAGTCGATTCTGCAAGCTCAGGTTCATCGGTACTTGATCGCCTGAAAAAACAACAGAGTTAAGGGCATCTATAACCATGAGCCTGCTTAAATCCATGTTTGGCGGCGGCGACAAGTCGCCTGCGCTACGCACCATCAGCTCGCCAAAAGACTTGCTGCCAGGCGACATGCTAAAAATGGAATTTGCCGAGCAGACATTAATATCCGGTCAGACTTTAAAAGTTAGCGAACAGTTATCTTACGACCTCAGCGCAGAAGAAAGTTGTAAAACTGTTTCCATTATGGAAGGGCTGGATCAGCGTACTCTGGTTTCTCTCAGTACCGTGAACCCCGAACGACCATTGGAAATAGCCGTCGAAATATTGCCCGAGACGATTTTTAAGCTGTTTAAGCGCAAAGCGTTTGTGGCTATTTTTGAACAGCCAGACAATACTGACCATCGCCTGCATTGCAAAATAAAACACAGCAAGCTTGACGATTTACAGGGCATGGTTGGCGAAAGCTATTTTCAGGAACGCACCAACGAAGCCTATCGCAGTACAAAAAACTGTCGTCAAACCACCTTGCTTGAAACCGACTGGCTGGGGTTTGATTATAAGCTGTTGGTCAGCGATGACCGCAACCACGCACTGCGTATAGAAGTGTTTGACGGCGGGCGCACCGACGTGTATTTAATCGCTTATCTAGCCTTAAATAAAGTTGAAGAATACTGGCCAGCTTAGCCGTCAGTCATATTTCTGTTTTAATGACCATCAAGAAAAAAATCCCCCACGCCTGGACGCAATCAGATAAAAATATTCGAGCAGTACAGGTGATTTTTGAACTGGCTCAGGAGCAATCCAGAGCATTACGGATGCAGGCGATAGAACAGGATATCAGCCCCTCAGATTATATTCGTGACATCATCGGCTTACCAAGAAAAA
>CAZYCY010000429.1:0-2205 GCA_964646145.1 uncultured Thiotrichaceae bacterium | reverse complement strand
CCTTAAAAATCAATAACCTGCGTCCTTTTCCAAAATTACGCTGAGTAGTTACAATGGATCAAACAAAACCTGAAAATCAAATCGTTTGTCGGCACAAGCAAAAACGCTGTGATGACTCAAATCTGGATTGCACTGTGTATTTACCTGCTTCTTGCTTTTATAAAATTTCAGTCAAGGCTGAATAAAAGTATGCAACAAATTTTACGGTTGCTGCAATTAAACTTATTTGAAAAATGCGACATGATGGCGTTACTCAGAGGCGACTCGGTGCGCGACCGGATGCCTAATATTAATCAGTTGGCATTACTGTGATAGTTAACGGGACAGCAGCGGATGTATTTATAAAAACACCTGCTAAAATGGTGGCGTTTTTTGGCTAATCAGGTATATTTATATACACTATTTTTAATTTTTTATATTCATGAAAATCCTGTTCTATAACGCACTTAATCCTAAATCCATCACTGGCTTCAGTAAATGGCGCAAGTTTATTGAAGTGGATGATTTTAAATCTGCCGATGTTAAAAAGGTGGATGATAATCTTTACCGCGCTCGCCTGAACCGTAACGATAGACTGCTATTTTCTCTCTATCGCTATCAGCAACAAACTTATGTTCTGCTACTGGAACACATCAAAAACCATAACTATGAGCGTTCACGTTTTTTACAAAGAGGTGCAAGCATTGATGAGAGTAAAATTCCTGTCACCACTGCAATACCGTCGATCCAGCCAGAATTATCTTATCTCAATACCAAAAAAACGCACTTCAATGTGCTGGACAAAATTATTTCCTTTGATGCATCACAGCAGGAAGTTTTTAAGCTGAACCCACCGATGATTGTGATTGGCTCGGCAGGTAGTGGCAAAACGGTGCTCACACTAGAAAAGATGAAACATGCGGTTGGTGATGTTTTGTATGTCACGCTGTCTTCTTATCTGGTGAAAAACTCCCGCGACCTTTATTTTTCTCGGCAATATGAAAACGATAATCAACTGGTCGATTTCTTCTCTTTTCAGGAATACCTGGAGAGTATCCATATTCCTAATGGAAGACCAGTTGATTTTCCTGTTTTTGAAGCGTGGTTTAAGCGACAGGGCAATACAAAAATCAAGGATGCGCACAAGCTATTTGAAGAATTTAAAGGCGTGTTAACAGGCCCATCGGTTGATCACGCCTATTTAAGTCGCGAAGCTTATTTGGCTCTGGGGGTGAAACAATCTATTTTTCTGCACAGTGAGCGTGATGCCGTCTATGATATTTTTAAGCCTTATCTCAAGTTTATGCAGGACAATGACTTTTATGACAGTAATATTTTAAGTCATGAGTACCTGAAAAAAGTGCAAGCAAGATATGATTTCATCGTGGTTGATGAAGTACAGGATTTAACCAATATTCAACTCTTTCTGATTCTGAAATCCCTGAATCATCCTGCTGATTTCATTCTTTGCGGTGATTCTAACCAGATTGTACATCCTAACTTCTTTTCCTGGAGCAAGGTCAAAAGTCTGTTCTATCAGCAGGATAAATCATGGCAAAGTAGCGATATTGTTCGAATATTGCAGACCAACTATCGCAATTCACCGCATGTTACTGAAATCTCCAATCGTGTATTGCGACTTAAAAATGCCCGTTTTGGCTCAATAGATAAAGAAAGTAACTACCTGGTCAAGAGTAACGGGCATGTGACTGGTGATGTGGTTTATCTACAGGACAATGCCAATATTCGCAGTGAACTGGACAGCAAAACTCACAGCTCCACGCGCTTTGCCGTCATTGTTATGCACAGTGAGCAAAAAAACAAGGCAAAACAACACTTTAATACCCCACTTGTGTTTTCTATTCAGGAAGCCAAAGGCCTGGAATATGAAAACATTATTCTTTATAACTTTGTCACGGCTGAAGACAAACGTTTTCGTGAGATTAGCAAAGGCATTAACAAAGAAGATCTGCATGGCGATCTGAGCTATGCACGCGCCAGGGATAAAACCGACAAATCATTAGAAGTCTATAAGTTTTATATCAATTCTCTTTATGTTGCCATGACGCGAGCGGTAAAAAATTTATACTGGATTGAGTCCGATACCAAACAGCCTTTGCTTAAATTATTAGGTTTAACCGATGCCCAGCAACAACTCAACCTGGAGGATCAAAATTCCAGTTTAGAAGAATGGCAACACGAAGCGCATAAGCTGGAGTTGCAGGG
>CAZYCY010000428.1:0-2216 GCA_964646145.1 uncultured Thiotrichaceae bacterium | reverse complement strand
CTCACACTTCGTCTTTAACTATCCGGCTGATCGTTGAGTAATGTTTATGAAAATAATCACCTATTTCCTTTAAAGTATAACCACCCGATAAGTATGCTTTGCAGATAGCCATTTTTTGATCCTTATAATTTTTTTCGTAATATCTGGCGTGGTCAGGGTTTTTATAAACGCAACCATGTCCACTACATCGTCACTGTTGAATGTGACATTGCGATGCACAGTAGTAACATTGTTACTACGGTTTGCGACAAGTTGATCCAGTGCAAACTGTGTATTCGTTAATATATGCTCTGCCTGTATCGTTGGATTTAGCTGTGAAAATCATAATTTGCTATCGCTACTTCCGGATTTATCATGTGAGTTACTATACTTTCGATTGAAGGCAGAGTCCGACCAATGGTCGGATCACCCGTTAAACCTGCGGTTTTAACCAGTGATACAATATTTTTATCAATACCAACACTATCATTACTGTTATTATCGTTACTACACGCTACCAGTAACAAGCTGGCGGCTGCGACTGACATGATTGCCATAAATTTTTTCTTTTTCAAATCGTAAACATACACGTTAGATACTCTCCATCATGGTCAACTTTTATTATTGAAATTTAATCTCCTGAATTCAAGTAATAAGTGCATAACCGGTTAATGTTTTTTCTTTGATCCCCGTTAGTTCCTCAAACACTTCATACGGTGTTTTGAAATTAGTCAAAAGTATAATTTTCATTTTTGTAACTCAACAAAAGCTTAAGAGCCTCAGGTTAAGTCCATCTTTAATACACACCGGCTATTTAAGGAAAAATCTAAACCCGAATCCCACACCATATTAAAAAGCATTGTAACTACTCAGCGTATTATCCAGGTAAGGATGTAGGTTATTGATTTTTCAGGCATCTGCAACATGGATGTTGCAGTAGAGCGTACATGGACGTATTTACAGCGTCCTTAAAAATTAATAACCTGCGTCCTTTTCCAAAATTACGCTGAGTAGTTACAAAGCATTTACATCTGTATTGCGGCTATACCTAACCTCTTGTTCAGTGGTATATTTAAATGCAGTCGCCACGGTGTTTAAAAATGCACTTATACCGCCTCACAATCTTCGTCATGATGAGCCTTACACAAAGTGCTTATGCCGATCACATTGAGTCACAGCAACGCGATCCTGATTATTCTCAAGGAACCATCACTTCCGCCAGTAACATTAAGTATGACCTCATTAAAGAAAAAGAAAATACTGGCTGGGCATTACATATAGATAATGACGTACTAATCTCCAGCGGAACAACAGACCAGGATTACACTGGCGGCATCTCAATAACACTTTCCGGTCTTCGTGCCACTAACTATTTATTATCTATTGATGGCTGGCGACAAACAGTTAGCGACTGGTTACAGTTAGACAAACTATACAAGAACAAAGCCCATTTTAATCTGCATAGTTTTAACTTAGGCTTCACCTTATTTACGCCAGCTGACCTAACCACCTCAGAACCCATTTTTGATGACCGCCCTTATGCCAGTTATTTTTTTATCTCTAATTCAAATGTCGTCGTGGTACCTGAAGATGACATCGTTTACCAGACTACTCTCTCTATTGGTTTTCTGGGGCTGGATGTAGCGGAAGATTTGCAAACATCAATGCATCGTCTACTTGGCACTAAAGAGCCTATGGGCTGGGACAATCAGATTTCATCCGGCGGTGAACCTACTGCCAAATACACATTTGTAGCGCAAAAAATACTCAATCGTAGTCAGGGCAGCCAATATGTACGCCATGAATTAAAAGTGACCGGTGAAGCTAATGTTGGTTTTTTCACCAATACATCTGTCGGCTTTAACTGGCGATGGGGGCGTATTACTACACCCTGGTGGAGTTTCAATCCACATCTTAGCGACTATATTAATGTAGGTGAGCCTATTGTAAAAGAAACTGAAAAAACTCACGATCCAGAATTTTTTATCTGGTTTGTGGCTAATTATCAACTTCATTTTTATAACGCTCTTTTGCAGGGGCAGTTTCGTAATAGTGCTGTAACTTTTAGTGGCGATGAGTTAGAAAGAACAACTGTCGACCTGTCGCTGGGTATTACACGAGAATTTACCAGTGATATTCGTATCAGCCTGTTTTATCGACAACGCAGTGCCGTTTTAAAATTACCCGATGCACGTAAACCTAGATGGGGAGGCATAATAATCAGCAAAGCTTTTTGA
>CAZYCY010000427.1:0-2224 GCA_964646145.1 uncultured Thiotrichaceae bacterium | reverse complement strand
CATGCAGGGTGGTGTGGGGAGGGTTGACTAGAAGTCAGCCCTTACCCGATTTATGGCTTATGTGCATTTTGAATCATACAATGCCCCATAAAGCACTGCTCATCTATAGATAAGCCTTCTCCTCGCTGCTTCTTTATTTCATAAAGCTCCTTACAAACAGCAGATTTATTAACGACAAAATCGCCGAAATTGAAGACAACGAATGAATTAGCCCAAAACGATGTGACAAGTACTACGGCGGTGACTCCTAACCCGATGTTTCTTTCGTAGTACTTGGCAGTATAGTTCCAAAGTGGATTAATAAGCAGCCGCCAACTCAAATACAAGGCAAGTATACCAACACCACCACCTAGCCATAAATCTAATCCACTTGAAGCAGACTGTATATCACCCGTTTTTAATATACGGTTCATTCCAATCCAGAACATCACAACTATTAATACGTTTAGGACTGAATAGGCCTGAATTACTTGATGTACAATAAGGTGATGAAAAGCTGGTTTTTTGAGTAATAGCGAAATGGAGCTAACAAATGCAAGTATAAAAGCAAAAATTATTGTCTGAAATGCTAAGACCAAAGACAGGTACACTGGGTTAATTAACTGGCCAAGGTCTATATCAAATAGCTGAGGAAGTAGGTACTGGACAAATGTTGCGACTAGTGTAACCAAAAATAGCGAAGCAATAAAGTTGTGCCCCGCATAGCGGAGTGAAGATTCACCTAAGTTTTCACCTCTTATCTCTGGGTTACCAATAAACAGCCATGCCTTTTCAATAAAATCGTGGAAAGGCAGTGCTTCAAATGCGAGCCGTAGAGCAGATTTTTTTATCACAATGCGTTCATCTATAGTGGGCCATAACGTCGCAAATCACCGGCGGTAAAAAGCATAGTGAGGTACGAACGACGCTTTTAACCGTCCGAGTGCATTTGCATTGTTAGCCCTTGGTAATAGTGCTAAATGAGGTGGTTTGATAAACAACTATATATTTATCAGTTTTAATTCTTCCAATCGAATTGCCATTGTTTCAACAGAAACTCGAAATTGTTTTGATAGCGAATCAAAGTGCTGATTATTAAGATGTTGAGTTTTAGCTAGCATTCTTGAGATGTAACGAAGGTCGTTCTTTTTTGCCATTAAGTTCAGTTTGTTTGCTGGGTCAAGCGCAAAGATTGTTTCTTCATCAAGTATGAAAATATCCGTGCCGAAAATTTGTTTAAACCGTTTTATAACAAGATTTCTAGGCATTAAGAAAAATGCTGCGAATTTATCAGCCTCGATTTCTATCTTTTCTTTTTTGCCATTAACAGGTGATCCGTCCATTGCCCTATCTCTGTGTAAGCCTGAGCCTTGGTGCATAAGAGCGTGACCCAACTCATGAGCAGAAGTGAAACGCTGTATTTCTGGCGAAAATTGATTAGAAATAAATGCTTTTTTATTTGTCTGGTCGATAAGACCAGCTATTTTAAATTTTGCCCCTTTTGAGAAGTCATCAAGTGACTCGTGTATCTCGTATTCATATCCGATGCTACGAAAGGCAACGGAAAGGTCTAATAAATCGACTGGGTTAGTGGGTACCCCATTAGACCATAACTCATTGCGACGTTGCCATAATGTAGTTTGAATATCTCGTGCTAGTTTTTCAAATAGTGAAACAGCAGGCCGCCTGTTTTCTGTACTTTCTTCATTTATACGAGCATATGGGTTACCCATTAATGCAGATTTAGACAATTTAGTTGTGTTGCCAGGCACGAACGCATACGGGTCTTGCATCGTTTGTATGCGAGGGATTAATTCGCTGTTTTTTGTTCTGACCTTAGTAGGTATGTCTGAACCATCGTTTGACGCGCCCAAGGAAGCATAAGGATTACCCATCAACTTGTTGTTTTCTATGGTTTTTATATTACAAGTAGCTGAAGCAAGATGGGGTAATTCATCTATATATGCATATGGATTTTGCAACAATATGCGACTTTTAATTATTTTTTCGTTTGGAGTCATGGGTGTTCTTTAGATGCTCAATTTACGGTAGTGGTATCAATAATAAATTATACCACCATAAGTATTTATTATCACACGAGCTGTCAAACTTATGGGGCTAACGTCTCGCATCAGCGGTGGCAAAAAGCATAGCGACGAAGGAGCGGTGCTTTTTGCCATCCGTTGTATGCGCTTGGTACGCCCAGCATGGGCGTGAACTAATGAGGTGAAAGTCCTCTGTAGGA
>CAZYCY010000426.1:0-2228 GCA_964646145.1 uncultured Thiotrichaceae bacterium | reverse complement strand
CATGCTACCGACAGTCTCAAAACAACAGACTGCCCCGACTTATTGAGAAGTTACGAGTCGTAAAGTAGAGCGTAATATGCTGAGGTTTCATTATAAAACACGCTGGCAAGTTTAAACCTTAAAAAAGCAGTTAAACCTACTGCGAATGTCATTAAAATAAAAACCAACAGGCAGTAAGCAAACAAGCTTTTGATTAAGGTCGGGAATAATTTTTGCTTCGATCACATCCTGCTGACATGTTAAATTACCTGGTGTGTATAAATTTTGTGTAGTTTAATGGATTTTTTGAGGAGGTACATTTTTACAGAATGAACACGCTTACCAAACCTGTTTTACTGTCAATTATTGAATTTGGTGGTTATCCTGATTTTGCTGCGCTTTACCGTGACGCCGGATTTGAAGTAGTGACTACCAATAGTGTGCGCAAGGCGGTGAAGTTAATTCGTCAGCATAAACCGACAGTTATTGTTGCTGAATTTAATTTTCAGTCAGATTTTCGTGATCGTACCAGCAGCCTGGAAACAATATTATCAAGTTCGCAAGGTGTGACCGAGACCAACATGATTGTTTTTTATGAAAAAGAATTTGAGCTGCAATATCAACGATTTTTACAGAATTTTGAAGTGGCAGCTTCGTTAATTTTCCCTATTGATGAAGGGTCGTTAGCTTTGTTTTTAAAGAATATATCTAAAGGGCACCTCCAGAATAAATAGAGATGCCCCAAATAAGGTAAGTAATGCTCTATTCCTGGGCTTATCTTATCCCTTGCGTTTTGTTGGTTTCCATTGGTGCTAAAATACTGTAAAAAGCACACACTATGATTTAAACGGTTTTTAATATGACGGCAAATAAACAACTCGATGATCTGTTAATAAACAGTTCTTCTCCCAAACAGTCGAAAGAAGATATCCAGAAATACCTGGATAAAAAACAGGCGGCTTATGATGCACTTGAAGCCAGTGCTGCGCCTGAAGATCGCGCGCGTTTGCAGCTTGATGTTGCAGAAGCGATGATTGGTATGGGGCGCGCAGATGAATCCTGGGAAAAAGCACGCAGTGCGCTGGATACATTTGTTGAATTGGGGTTATGGCAAGATGCAGTTGAAAGCTGTGACGTGCTGTACCAAAGTGCGCAACCGGCCTCTCTGGTCGCGTTGGCACATGGCGTTTGGTTATCGGTCAGCTATCCGGTTGATCCCACGCTAACGGTAAATATGCTGAGTTATGTGGTGGATGAAACGCCAGCAAAAGCAGATGGCGCAGCCATTGCTGCAGTTACCGCGCATTATGTTGCTGATGTGCGTGCTGCCAAAGACAACCATAAAAGTTTGACCTTTTTAACTAAACAAATGCTGGCTAATGTCGCAAAAGGTCATTCCAAGGTAGAGGATCAGGAAGGCTTGAATGCATGGATGGAGCGGTTGGAGTTGCTGGATCCTGATGTTTTTCTGCCGCGTTTGTCATTGGTGCTAGGGGCAATTGTACCACCAGAGCAATGGTGGTTTGATCGTGATGCACTAAGAGAGAAGATTTCTCAGTAGGCAGTTTTTTTGTATTTTCTTTTGTTTATGGTTTTTCAATTAAATCAACGCCGGTTGCTGCCAGAGTGATAGCAGAAATATCCCCGATTTTCTGAGCAACAACTCCGACCGGGTTTTCAATGATGTCGGCACCAACGTCTGCCATTGATATTTCGCTAATATCATTAATTTTTTGTGCGGGCGTTTCGACCGGGGTCTCAATCACATTAGCACCAGCCGGTGCCAGTGACAGACCGCTGATGTCGATGGTTGATCTGGTTTGAGGCAGTTGCTCTGTGTCATCATTCTGTGCTGGCTGGCAGCTCTCGATTTTAATGATCAGACCGACATTTTCCAATGCTGCTCTGTATTTTTCAGCACTGACAGCATTTATTTCCCCCTTTATTACCTTGCGACCACCCGCAAAGTAGGGCAAAATTTTCCGGACATCTGTTTTAAACAGTGTTGCCATATTTTGCATCACGGTGTCTTTGTCTTTATCTGTCTGCAATATGCCGAAAAAGACGACATCAAACAATTTTTCGCTCATTGTCTGATAAACCTGCACATTATGGTTACTATGAAGCGTTGCATAGTATTTAGTGTAGACGAAAAGTATAAAGTTTTTACCCGCCTATGAGCGTTTTTTCGCATCGATGTGCAGAAGTAGTTATCTGTGAATGAAGCATGACTTTATTTTTCAGTAACT
>CAZYCY010000425.1:0-2229 GCA_964646145.1 uncultured Thiotrichaceae bacterium | reverse complement strand
GGAGCAAAAAGGCAAGTTAAGTTTCGTAAGTTATTTGATCCTGAGTCCTAAGTGTCACAAAGCCCTATTATTAACCCGGCGGCCAAATAGCTTGTGTTCAGCCGTTGTCCGTAGGGCAGCGACAAGGCATCGAAGTACCGCTGCAGTTATTCTGCGCAAGCTTTGATAACGCAGCTCACTGCCCTACGGACAACGATCTGTCAAATCAACGATTATGGACTTTCAGTCCATAGTCGTTGAGTTTTTTAAATCTATCAGCACCGTATTGCTGATTATATCATGCCAGCAGCGATTCTTTTTATCGAACAGTGCCCATAAAAAACCCAGTCCAAACACTGCCCAGGAAATAATGGCAAAAGTAAATCGTATAGCCGCGATTTTCCAGCTAATGTTGCTGCTTGTGCCTTGTATTTTAATGAACCATGTTTTCATTCCTAAAGTTTGCCCACCATGAATCCAGAACCAGGCAAAGTACAAATAACTTAAACCAACAAGAACCGCAAAGTAAAAAAACTGATAAAAAACATTGTCTGGTTCAATTGCTTTCTGCTGATTCAAAGCGGTTACTATCATAAAAAAAACGAAAAATATGGCGATTAATAAAAAACCATCATAAAGAATGGCAAATAAACGCCGAAATAGTCCGATATAAGGTGTTTGTTCGCTTTGCTTGGAAACATTTGTATTAGTCATGATTATTGAGTGTAAAGCCAGTAAGAAAATAAATAAGTTGCACTTGAATGTGTATGCGCATGTTAACAGGAATTCATCTGCTACTGAAATGGCTGAAAAGAATGTGGATTATTAAAAACCGTCTACAGTAAGAATACTGTAGTCAAATTTACATGGATGTATTGGTAACATGTCTTGAATAACCCGTATCTTTTTCATCCGTTTTGTTAATATTTTATTAAAAATAACATATTCTCATAACTGGTGGGCATGCCTTTTGGCTAGCCTTAATTTTCTCTGTTCGTCAAAGTTTATTGAAAGCATTTATTATCACCACACTCTTAGCGAGAAGAATAATATGAAACTTACACGTAAAATTTTACCCATTATCACATTATCAGTAGTAACTCAGGCAGCCTATGCCATTCCATTTAGCTTCGAAGGTCGGTCGTTAGGAATGGGCGGTGTCTCTGTAGCAACCGCTGATCTAGCATCTGCGGCTTGGGCAAATCCAGCAATGTTAACCAACCAGCGAGTGGATGATCATTTTTCACTATTAATTGGTGTTGGCGCTTTTGTAAGAGATAACGATGATTTGGTTTCGGATATTGATGATTTTCAGGCTGCTGAAAACCGCAGAAGAATTGCTCAGGCTGCGGGCAATATGCCCGGTGAGAAGCAGGCATTAGCAGATATGTCATTAATTATTTCTGGCATTGATGGCAAGGTAATTGCACCAGAAGTAACAGCTTTGCTTGCTATAGGCATAGCCTTTGATTCTTTTGCAATGGCAATAAGTATACGCAGCGATGGTATTGCAGGTGGTACGGTAACAAATTTATCCAGTAATGAAACTGAAATTATTGATGACCAGTTTAATATTTTAAATATAGAAGGTGTGTTGGCAACGGAAATAGGTATTTCACTGGCTAAAGATTTTCAGTTATTTGATCGAAAAGTGTCTATCGGTATAAAGCCAAAAATTGTCGATCTGCAGGCATTTAGTTATACGGAATCAGTCCTTACTGCATCCGCTGGATTTGATAACATTACTGATGATGAAAATAAAATTGACCTTGGTATCTTTACTACCATTGATTTAGGCATGGCGGTGGAGCTGACAAACTCGATTCGATTAGGCTTGAATATTCGGAACTTGATCAGCGATGATTTTAAGATAGGTCAGTACACACTAAATTTTGACCCGACAGCACGAATTGGTATTGCTTACTATAACCGTTTTGTAACGGTGGCTGTCGATTATGACCTGATTGAAAATGAACCATTACTGGCAAGCGGAGCATTTGATGGTTTAAAAACACAGTTTATAGCAGTAGGTGCCGAATTCAATGCATTTGATTATGCGCAACTGCGTATTGGTGCGGCTAGAAACTTAGCGGGTGGTCTTTCTGCTGGAGCAAAAGATACAGTATACACAGCAGGTATAGGTTTTTGGTTAGGTTTCAATCTGGATATTGCAGCAACGTTTACCGATAATTCCATTGGTGGTTATGTGCAAACAGGATTCAGGTTTTAATCTGTTATTAAACAGCATTA
>CAZYCY010000424.1:0-2236 GCA_964646145.1 uncultured Thiotrichaceae bacterium | reverse complement strand
TGCCTTAAAAATCAATAACCTACATCCTTACCTGGATAATACGCTGAGTAGTTACGTAGGATTTAGGTTTAACACCAAACGGCTTACAAATTTGTCTTGGCTTTATATATTAACCAATATTATAAATCTGATTCATGTAAAACTGCTCATACTCATCACTAGGCAGCGCTTTACTCCAGAAGAAGCCCTGTCCATATTGACAACCCAGGCTTTTTAGAACGTTTAGTTGAGATTCTGTTTCAATACCTTCTGCAAGCAAATCTAATTTTAAGCCATGGGTTAACTCAGCAATAGCATTAACCGTTGCAGCGCTTTCTGAGTCATCTGGTATTCCGCTAATAAATTCACGGTCAATTTTAACCACGTCAACAGGGAACTCTTTAAGATATACCAATGATGCATAGCCAGTGCCAAAATCATCAAGCATGATTTTGATGCCCATGTCTCGAAGTTTTCTCAGGGTAGCATCCACTTCGCCATCACTGTCAATTAATGTACGCTCCGTTACCTCTACCGATAACGACGACGCTTTAATGTTGTTTTCTGCAATCGCCTGTGTGAACACAGCAACCAGGTCTTGCTCCTCAAACTGACATGGAGACAGGTTAATGGAAACATTCTGTTGTTTTAAGCCAGTATCCTGCCAAACGCGAATTTGTTTGCAGACACTAAATATCAGCCACTCCCCAAGAGCTATGATTAAACCGCAAGCTTCTGCAGTGGGAATGAAGTCATTTGGCTGAATCATTCCTTTATCGGGGTGCTGCCAGCGTAGTAATGCTTCTACCCCGACAACTTCATTATCCTGAAGATTAATAATAGGCTGATAATGAATCAGAAACTCATCTTTCTCAAACGCCTCTTTTAAGCTGTTTTCCAGATCCAGACGTTCCATCGCGCTAACGCTCATTTCTGGCTTAAAAAACTGAAAACAATGCCGCCCACTTTCTTTGGCACGGAACATAGCAGTATCTGCATTTTTAAGTATGGTGTGCGCATCATTACCATCATCCGGGTAAATCGCTATTCCGATAGATGCGCTGGTATAGGTTTCCTGATCATCCAGGCGAACATTATGTTCAAGTATGGTAGTTAAATTGTCTGCAATTGAAATAGCATCTTGTGGACCATCAATGTTTTCGATTATCACGGCAAACTCGTCACCGCCCAAACGTGCAATGGTATCGGCACGGCGTAGTGATCTTGAAATCAATTGACCCACAGCTTGAATTAACTTATCACCCGCATCGTGACCAAATGAATCATTCACCAGCTTAAAATCATCAATATCAATCAGCATTAATGCCATTGATGTATGGCTGCGTTCAGCACGCATAACGGACTGTTCCAGACGATCGGCAAATAACAGACGATTAGGCAAATTTGTCAGCCTGTCGCGATAAGCCAGCAATTCAACCTTACGTTCTGCAATAACTTTGGCAACCACCGATTTTACACGGTGTTTAAGCACCGCCCATTTGATGGGTTTGGTAATAAAATCGATGGCGCCAACCTCATACGCCCGTTCAACCGAGGCATCATCATCCAGTCCGGTAATCATCATCACCGGAATATCGGCATGACCGTTTTCCTTAATCTTCTGACAGGTGGTAAACCCATCAATGCCCGGCATGATAGCGTCTAACAGTATAAGTGCAGGATGATATTGATCCACCGCTTTAATGGCTTCCAAGCCATCAGCCGCCTCAATAATATCGTAATCTTCGGACTCCAGTACATGGCGTATCATCAAGCGAACAGAAGGGTCATCATCGGCTAAAACAACGACCGGTCTTTCTTCATATTTCTGGGTATCACTGAACAGTGAGACAATGTTCGACATATATTACCGCTCCGGCTGACTGTTTGTTTTCATATACTCAATAGTTCATCAATTTATATAATCGGTTATTAATCGCTGCATAAATATTTGCAGTGTGTGCTTTTTAAACTGTCGGCAGCATGGATGCTGCCGTCAAACCCCGCGTTGGTAAACATGGGGATATATTTACAGCATGTTTTAAAAGTACACACTGCAAATACTTATGCAACGCTTTACAATACCGACATTTCATCAAGTTTAGACCTTGCCTGAAATATCTGCTTGAAATCGCTATAAAAAAAACAAATTTCTCAAAAATACCCATCACAGACAGTAAAAAGAGCCTCTTAGCAAACTACTTCGTAACTACTCAGCGTAATTTGAGAAAAGGATGCAGGTTATTGATTTTTCAGG
>CAZYCY010000423.1:0-2237 GCA_964646145.1 uncultured Thiotrichaceae bacterium | reverse complement strand
CGGCGTTAAGTTCCGCATCTTATTTAATCCTGAGCCCTAAAAATACTTTCAACCATCAGGACTTTTTGCTGGCATTGTTCCAGTGTTTGCGTATTCACAAAAGAAGCATTGATATCACCCGCACCGTTTTGTGTAAGCGTTATCGATAAGAAGAGTGTTTTCATGTGTCTTTATGATTGTGGGAAATGCTGTAAAGTTGCTTTATTCTCAGCTGCACAGCACTCATTGTTCAACACTAAAATGGAGGCTGGGTCTAAGCTATAACTGAGCATTTTAGTAAAAGGCTTACTTAACGCCTCCGCTTATGCAACGATTATACGGTTAATCAACCAGGTTTTGAGATATTCCATGGCGTTGCTCATGGCGCTATCTTCTTTGCGTAGCACTGATTGTAAACACACGCTTCCAGCAAAAAAATGACCTGAGTCAATTCAGCAGAGAAAAACCGCAACACTCTGTATGATGTCCGCCTCGTCACATTGTCAGAATAACGTATCATTAGCTTGACATAAATCAATACCCTACAGCGCCAAAAAGAACAAGATCATGTCCATCTAAATCTTTGCTATTAATGCTTCGGTGCATGTCTGCAAACTGCAACAAAAGCGCGGTGCTGATGAACAAAAAAACTTTGTTTCACTAAGTTGGCACAGACCCTAGTAACGCAAAAAATACAGCGGTATCTTTCTTGTTTTCCGTGTCCATGGTATAACCTTACAACACACAGGTTCAAAAATGACCGATTCAATGCATAATTTCTCACCCCTAGAACAGCACTTGTTGAATGACTTTCAACATGACATGACTTTATCGGCCACCCCTTATGCCGACATGGCAGAACAACTCGGCGTAAACGAAGAAGAGGTTTTACAAGCCATGCAATCCTTGCAGAAAAGCGGTGTTGTCAGTCGTGTCGGTCCAGTATTTCGCCCCAACAGAATTGGTGTCAGCACCCTGGCTGCCATGTCAGTACCCGCAGAAAAACTTGAGTGTGCTGCTCGCATTATCAGCGCCTTCCCTGAAGTTAGCCACAATTGTGAACGTGACCACTTATACAACCTCTGGTTTGTAGTCACCGCCTTCAGCGAAGAGCATCTTGATATTGTGCTTTATGAAATCGAACAGCACACCGAACAAACATTAATATCATTACCTATGCTGGAAGACTATTTCATTGACTTGGGCTTCAAGCCAAGCAGCAAATATAACTCTCACTGGATCAATAACCATGCAACTAAATGAACAGGTACTGCATTTATCTAGCGAAGACAGAGCACTGATCAAAATCGTGCAAAGTGGTTTGCCTGTGCTCAGCCGACCCTATGCTGAAATAGCAAGAAAATTGAACTCGAACGAGACTGATGTTATCTCACGGCTGCAATATTTAATTGATAGCGGTGCAATTAAGCGCTATGGCGTTGTTGTGCGCCACAAAGAGCTGGGTTATCCCACTAACGGCATGGTGGTATGGAACATACCGGATGACAAAGTTGATGAACTGGGTATATGTATAGGTAATTATGACTGCGTATCACTTAGTTTCCGCCGCCCTCGCCGTCTGCCCGACTGGCCTTACAACCTGTTCACCATGCTTCATGGCAGAAACCGCGAAGAAGTCACTCAAAAAGTTGCTGAAATTGTCGAGAAGTGTGGTCTGGAAAATACTGAGCATAACATCTTATTCACCACTCGTCGTTTTAAGCAACGTAGCACCAGTTACACGCAAAAAAGTACCAGCGGTACAGCTAAAAATGTAACATTGCAACTGGTTAAATAACCAGAAAAATCATTTCTCAAGAAAATCCAACAACATGCAACTAACAATGTTGAAGCGTGACTTCATCAACAACTATCAAGGCAACTTCCCATTACAAAAGCACGCTTTTTCTGAAACCTAGGAGCTTGTCCGAGAATAGAAATCGTAGCGAAAATCACAGAGAAGCCATAAGGTGAGTTTATTAAAATATGGCGTAGTTGGGTATATTTAACGATTTCGATAAGCTCAGATTATGGTTTCTATGGGATTTGCAGTAGGTTATCTATTCTCGGACAAGCTCCTAGTGTAGTGTATTAAATAGATTGCGGCGACTACCAGTGCATCAATATTTGTGGCAGTAACTCGCGTACACGTGCATGGTCGTTAAGTGGTAACTTCTGGGTAAAAAATCCGGGTTGTTATATGGAAAACACTGAGATCGGTGCCGAAGACAAGCAACAACGATTACAGGTACTAAGGA
>CAZYCY010000422.1:0-2238 GCA_964646145.1 uncultured Thiotrichaceae bacterium | reverse complement strand
GAGCAAAAAGGCAAGTTAAGTTTCGTAAGTTATTTGATCCTGAGTCCTAAGGGTAGCTTGAGTGCTTTTAATTGAAAACAGTAAATTCCCCACTTTATCAACCTCTGCATCCCAGTCTTGCGCTAACCATGAGGTAGAACTGGTCTCGGTAATCAAAGCAGGGCCGCTTAGCTTCTGACCCACTTTTAAGCTTGCTCGATTAATCACCGCAACAGGCTCCTCTATCCCAGGCATAGTGGTAAAGTGTTTGCCCGCCTCCTCCGTTGGTAACCACTCTGGCAGTTCAAACGATTGCCGCCGCTCAACAACACGCACTCGCACATTAACCAGCTCAACATCTACATCCAAACTATGCCCGTAACTGTCTGTATGTTTTTGGTGAAAAGCCTGCTCGATATTCTGCAAGCCATGCCACGGTAGATTGAGTGCGTGGCTTTGACCTTGATAGCGGACATCCACTGTTTGACTTATTTGAATTTGTTGCTGGTGAGCACAACATGCTTCAGCATTTGGCTTAGAATAGCTGACCTTACTAGCTAGCTCATGTTTGGCGTGTTTCACTAGCTCCGCAAACATCTGCTCAATATTCTCTGCAACACAATCTTGCAACCGCAGATTAATTGTACGCGAACGCTCTCGACTGGCATCCGCAGCCAGCATGCCCAATGCGGACAACACACCGGCATTTACCGGCACCAGCGCTTTTGTCATTTCAAGCTCTTCTGCCAGTGCGCAGACATGCAGGCCACCGGCACCACCAAATGAAACCAGTGTGAAATCTTTTGGGTCTTCACCACGCTCAACTGACATCACTCGCAATGCACGAACCATGTGGTCGTTGACCACATCAATGATGCCTTTGGCGGCTTGTTCGACACTCACTACTCTTTCTTCTGATGACAAAGTATCTGCAATAATTTGTATAGCACTGTTGGCCGCCTCTTTATCAAGTTGCATCTTACCGCCAAGAAATGACTGCGGCAGTAATCGACCCAATACCACATTGGCATCAGTCACTGTCGGCCATTGTCCGTCTTTGCCATAACAGGCTGGACCTGGGTCAGCACCAGCAGATTCAGGCCCAACCAGTAACAAACCACCGGCATCGACCTGTGCAATAGAGCCGCCGCCAGCACCAATGGTGTGCATGTCTACCATAGGGACGGCCACCGGGTAACCGCCAATTTTTGCGCCCGTGGTAAAGCCAATTTCTTTATCAATAATGGACACATCGGTAGAGGTACCACCCATATCAAATGACAGTAACTGATTAAAACCAGATGCAGCGGCAACCGTTTGCGCACCATTAAGGCCACCGGCAGGGCCGGACAATAAAAGGTTAACCGGATAACGCCCCGCCTGCTCTGCACTGATGGTACCACCTGAGCTTTGCATTATAGAGAGCGCGCAACCATTAAGTTTGTTTTCCAGTCGTTGCAAGTAACCCTGCATTAACGGTCCAACCTTGGCATTGAGCGTTGTCGTCATGCCACGCTCATATTCTTTATATTCCGGCAACACATCTGATGAACGACTAATGAATACCGCCTCTGTCGCAGGATAATTAACAATTGCCTGCTCAATCTTTCGTTCTTCGCTGTCATCAAAAAAAGAATACAGTAGATTGATGGCAATCGCCTGTGGCTTTAGTGTTTGCAGTTGTTGTGTTAGTGCCGACAAATCCTGCTCACCAAGCTGCTGCAGAGGTTCACCCTGCGCATTCAGCCGTGAATTCACTTCTATACATAATTCGGCTGGAATTAACGGTGGCTTTTTTATCGGCGTTAAATTATATAATTGTTCGCGTGCCTGCCGCCCGATGCCGAGCACATCCGCCAGCCCTTTGTTGGTGATATAGGCAGTGCGTGCGCCCTTGCCTTCAAGTATCGCATTGGTTGCGACCGTTGAGCCATGCACCAAAACCAGGTTATTGCTCTCAATACTTAAATCGGCCAAACCTTGCAAAATGGCTTTTTCGGGAGACTTAGGTGTGGACAGCACTTTATGGATACGAACCGATTTTGACTGGTCATCAAAAAGGATAAAATCAGTGAAGGTACCGCCAGTATCAATGCCGAGGAATTTAGTCATGCGGCATTTTACATTCCAGTGAGCAGGAATATACGCTTTATTAACGAATCGAATGAACGCTATCCCTTTCATCCGATTCAGTAGTTGTAAATTGTATGCTTCAGGTTAAGAACTTTGCGCAAACAGATTCATCATATAAAGAGAGAA